>JAFGND010000036.1 GCA_016927185.1 Candidatus Coatesiibacteriota bacterium | reverse complement strand
TTGTCAAGGGAAAAAATAATTATTCTAAATAATTACATTACTTTTACCATAAAAGTATACAAAAGTATATAAAAGTAGTAACTTTTGTGACCTTTTCTTTATAATTATATACTGAGATTCATATCTCCTGTATGCATAAATAAACAATAGTGAAAAGCTATGTTTTATATAATTCCTTTGATTCATATTGAAATCAGACTCTTATCAGTAAATCATTATCTAAGGTTTTCCATATAATTATTTCAGGGAAAAAATTATATTAACCTCACCCCGTCTTCCAGACTCCCCTCTCCTACAAGGAGAGGGGCTAGGGGTGAGGTTCATGCAAATTGGCAGGGGGTAAGGTTTTATTTCTAGCCCTCATCCTCAATCCTTATCCCCCAAGGAGAAGGAAGAAGCTAGCAGATAATCCATCATTCCCCTCTCCTTGCAGGAGAGGGGATAGGGGTGAGGTGTCAACAAGAAGTTTTTTCTAATGATGGTTTGTAAAGTATTTAGGGATTTCCTTGCTGGACTGATTAGCAGCAAGATAAATCCATGTTTATTAAGCACTTAGAAAAAAGCCCCTCATTTGTGGTATTGCTCTTGAAACTATTTGATTAATACGCATTGGGGGAGAAAAAAATTGAATTTTTAAAAGTCAATTAATTATGTCTTGAAGGGATAGTTAAAACCCGAATAATTTTCTGTTGACAAAAGTTACTTCAAAATCTCAGGCAACATGGAAATATGGAAAATGAAGAAGCAGATATAATATTTGTGTTCATTTGCTCGAAATATAAGATCCAATCAAATATATTGCAGTATTGCAATCTAAATCAATAATTTTAGTCTTTTTCTGATACAGCTTATTCAAGGGAGGTGCGACATGATTTATGAATTCACTAGTTTCAAGGAGTTCCAGGAAAAACTCGCACAGGAAAAACTTATAGAAGATGTCTCTGATCTGACAACTCTAAACATGAATTTCTATGAAGGATATGATGAATTCATGATAGTCAACTTCAAGAATTTTTCAGGCATAGAGACGAATAATATCATGATACTCAGTAACAAGGATAATTACGTATATTCAGGAATCAAGTGGACCAATTACCTGAAGTCATATGAGAAAGTGCTTAAGGATCCTGATGGGGAATCAACAGTTCTTTTTCTTGTAGTTTCAGAAAAAGTCCTTGAAAATTATAATGAATGCATAAAAAAAATTCATTCCATTCTCTCTGAAATAGATGAGAAGACAATAAAAAGATATGACATAAATGTTGATGCTCTTGAGGATCAGGCAATGCTACTCAGGCAGGTAACAAACCTGGTTGAGGATTTCAAGGAAATAGTTGTTTCTATAAAAGACAGCAAATTCAGTTTCGTTAATTCAAGTATTGCAGAGTATGATTTTGATGTAGTGGCTGCAAAAACGCAACATCTTCTGGACAGATGCATGTCACTGAGAAGATATATAACAGATCTTAAATATGACAAGGATGTAGCATCTACATCGCAATTGAACAAGAATATGGAAAAACTGACAAGAATAATGGCAATACTTACAATCATTGCAAACGTGATAGCAATTCCCAACACTGTGGCAACTTTATATGGAGTATCGAAGATAGCTGAGCACAGTTCTACTACTACAATACTCATGTTGTTTTTCGCCTCAACTCTTGTTTCAATATTGATTTCCATGTATATATGGAAAAAGTGGGGCTTCACAAAGAAATAGCTAATCTCTCCTGGTTTCAATTCTCCAGGATGTCAAGATGATCATGATTGCTATTAATGAAGCAAACCAGAAAACTGCCTGATAATTTACCACTTTCCAGATAAATCCACCTAAAATCGGTAATGTCATGGAAACTATATGATCTATTGATACTCCAAATGACAAGGTTGGAATCAAGTCCTCTTTGTCCACCAATATCTTCTTGAGATAAGTTGTTCTTGCTATCCTTACTGCAAAGAAGAGATTGTCTATGACATAACATGTGCATAAAAGGTAGAAGGCATTGCCCTTGCCAAGCAGTTGTTCTCCAAGTGCATAACCCATGCATATAATCATAAGCACAACTCCATCTACAATCATAGTCAGCCTCTCACCAAATTTATCCACTGCTTTGCCAAGCAAGGGTCTGAAGAAAACCCCAATAATGCTTGCAATCATTATAAGACCTGCTATGTTTGATGGAGTAGCCCCAAATTTTGTAATCAAGACCCATGGACCGAATGTCAGGAATAGTTGCTTTCTCCCTCCAAAGAAAATGTTAAGAAGATAATACAATTTGTATTCCTTCCTGAATACAAATCTCCTTGTCTGAACAGAAGGATTTGATACTTTCATGAAAAGAAATAGTACAGAACCAACAAGTACAAATGACGAAGCCAGGAGATATAAATCCTCGTATTTTAGCATGGATAGCTTGTTTTTAAAAAATTTACCCATCAAGAGCCAGACAAATCCGCTTCCGACTATATATGCAGACATCCTCATTCCTTCAACCTGACCTAATCTGTGCCCTTCCCTGTTACGGGAAGAGAATTTCAATGCAAGACTGTCTCTGACTGGTATGAAAAGATGATCCCCCATAGCCCAGAAAAGCATGAAAAAAATCAGGAGAGTGAAATTGGGAATACCATCTATTCTTATGAACTGGCTTAATCCCAAAGCTCCTATTGCGCTGAAAAGGGTGGCAAGAAAAGCCTGCTTGTTAATAGCAAAAAATGCAATTGAACCTGTAACCAATGCTATTGACAAGCCTGGCAACTCTCTGGGAAATTCAAGCTGACCTCTTTCCTCAGCATTGAGACCAAATCGGTCATTCAGGAAATTGTTGAAAGTGCTTGTCATTATACCGTCAAACAAACCGAAGCAGAAAACACCTATAAGAAAGAGCAGTAGATTTCTCTTGAAGTCACTCATCAGCAAAACGCCTTTTCTATTTATCCACAATTTGTCAATACATTGAAGCTGGCAAAAGTGAAAAATTCAATACAAAAGCTTTACAGGCAGACATTTATCAATTACTATTGACAATATTCCATGAATTATGCGAAGGGAGTAAGCATGGATGACATGATAGAAAAAGAAAAAGCGGGAAGAATACATACACTTGCTTCATCAGTTATTGACCAGATAGCTGCCGGAGAAATAATTGAAAGACCTGCATTTGCTCTCAAGGAAATACTGGAGAATTCTCTTGATGCAGGAGCAGACAGGATTATAATAAAACTGGAGGAAAGCGGCAAGAAACTCATCGAGATCTCTGATAACGGATACGGAATGACTGAGGAAGAGATGTTTCTTGCAGTAAAACGTCACACTACATCTAAAATATACGATTTATCTGACCTGTCATCGCTTTCCTCATTCGGTTTTCGCGGAGAAGCTCTGGCAAGCATTGCATCTGTCTCATTAATGACAGTCATAAGCAGGATTGCAAAGGAAGATTCAGGTTACATCATAAGACTTGATGCAGGAAAGATAACAGAGGGAAGAACTGAAGTGCGCTCCCCGGGAACAACCATAAGGATAGAGCAGCTTTTTTTTAATACTCCGGCAAGACTTAAATTTCTCAAATCCGACAGAACTGAGCTTTCTTACATTATGAGAGAAATAGAAAAGATTGTGATTGCATTCCCACATATAAAACTGCAGGTTATGCATAATGACAAAATGGTTCTTGATCTTCATCCCCAGGAATCCCTTCTTTCAAGATTGCTTGAGGTATGGTCTGCTGAAGTAAAGGACAATCTTTTCCCTATCGATCATGATGTGAATGGCAAGACATTATGTCAGTTCAATGGATTTCTGGGCTTGCCTGACTATACTTTCAAGGATAACAGGAAATTTTTCTTATACCTTAATAAGAGACCTATAGAAAGCAGATTAATTCTTGCAGCAATCAAGCAGGGTCTGGGGCTGGAAAGCAGTGAGTATCCAGCAGGAGCATTCTTCATGCATCTCGATTTGAATGATGTTGATATAAATGTTCATCCAAGAAAAACTCAGGTGGAGTTCTATAAAAGAGATATGCTTTTCAGGGAAATTGTGAGAGCAATAAGAAAGGAGATAGGAAGAAGTCTCCAGCCATCTCTCAAGACAAGGGATGTATCCTATACACAATCAGAGACCTTCTCTCCTTTCTCAAGAACGCTTTCCAGGGCAGAGGTTTTTGAAGATAATGCCCTGTTTGATGCAGAAAAAATCGAAGATAAAATCAAGAACAACCTGGTTCAGCTGGATCTCTGGCAATTGCATGACAGCTATATTTTAACTGCAACCCATGGAGGTCTTCTTATAATAGACCAGCATAATGCACATGAGAGAGTTATTTATGAAGATATAGAAAAAAAACTCAAAAGCAAGAAAATAACATCACAGAGAATAGTATTTCCCTTGATGATAGAAGTGGAACCTGAAATGGTTGCAAGACTTGATGAACTGAAGGACCTGTTATCTGAGATAGGCTTCGAGATAAAGGTATTTGGAGAAAGAATGATTGTTGTTGATGCTGTTCCTGAAATAGATGGAGAATCCTTTTCACAAGAATCAATCAAGGAGATTCTTGAAGATATTGATCCAAAGACAAGAAGAGAGGAGCTTAGAAAGAAAGTTATTGCAACTGTTTCATGCAAGGCAGCAATAAAAGCCGGGAAGAAAATGGAACTTGTTGAAATGAATAATCTTGTTGATAAATTGTTTGCATGCAAGGAACCAAATTTCTGTCCCCATGGCAGACCGATTTTTATAAAATTCCCCCTGCATGAACTTGAAAAACTTCTGGGAAGACGATAATATGCATAGTTTCATGGAAGTGCTACCTGAATGGCTTGAAAAACCATCTTCGCATTGGGATATTATCTTGTGTTCCATCATAAATATTCACAGGAACATTCCAGGATATGTTTTCCCCGAAAAGCTCTCCCCCTCAATGAGAGAACAGGTGACATCTAATCTGGTGAATAAAATCAACAAGGATTTTGAACTCGATCTTATAACAATGCACAAAAGCGAACTTGCGGCAATAGAGGAAGAAGTACTCAAGGAACGTCAGTTAATAGGTATTAGCTCTGAAAATTACAGCCAGGTCTTCATAAATGAAAGTCAGAGTTTCAGTATAGTCCTGCTTGAAGATGATCATTTTCATGGAAGGCTTATTATACCTGGAATGGATAAAGAAATCCTGTCACAAGAATCGGAAAGGATAACAGCTATAGTTGACAGCAAGGGCTTCTGGATAAAAGATGCCAATCTTGGCTATCTTACAAGCAGGCTTGACAATGTTGGGCTTGGAATAAAACTTCAGATTATAGTTCATTTGCCAGGAATAAGCCTTGTAAAGAAAATAAACGACTTCAAGCAGAAATGGAGTAATCTGAAATTGCGCTGGGGGAATCTATTTAATCAGGGAGTTGTTTTCGGGAATATCTACAAGATAACATTCGTTCAGAGTCTGGGAATTTCTATTGAAGAGCTCTTGAAAAACTTTTGTGAGTTTTCGGAAGATCTTTATAATGAGGAAAGAGCAGCAAGACAGATTTTTCTGAAAGAAGCTGAAATACAGACAGAAAACAATGTCTGGAGAGCTCTGGGAATTCTCGAAAATTCAAGGCTGATCTCATTCGATGAGGCAACGAACCTGCTTTCAGCATTGCGTTTCGGTGTAAGTATCAATTTGCTGGAAAACATAAGTATTTCGCAATGCAATAAGGCATTATTCGCAAGCTTTCCTGGATATGTGAGACGAAAACATGGTCCTGTAGCAAGAAAGGAACATGAGGATTACCACAGATCAAACGAGCTCAGGGCAATACTAGGCAAGCATATCAAATAGCATTTTTGCCTCAAGCAGATTATCGAAAATCGGTATCCTTCCGAAATTACCTTTCAATAAATATTCCGGTATCCTTTCATCCTTCTCAAAAATTACAATAATCTTCTTGTTGAGCTTCTTTGCCATACAGAGCAGAGAATATGAACCGCTTCTGAATGCCGGATTTATTATTATAAAATTCTCTGCCAGAGATGCTATGAGTCTGTTTCTGAGCAAAAAATCCTGGGGTTTTACATTATTCAATGGGGCTTTTTCTGATATTAAAAGCCCTTTTCTGGTAATTTCCTTGAAAAGGTTTGTATAGTTTCTCTTCATATTGTGGAGAAGACCTTTTCCTAGTACTGCAATAGTACTCCCCTTCTCTTCAAGTGCACCTTTATGGGCAGATTCATCAATCCCCAAAGCATAACCACTTATTACGGTTAAGTTCCTTGAAGAGAGATACCTGGAAACATGCCTGGCGTATTCCCTCAATGTACAGCTTGATGATCTTGCTCCAATTATTGCCACCTTTTTCTTTCTGCCAAGAAGACTTGCATTTCCTTTCAAGAAAAGCAGTAAAGGTGGATTGGAGAGATTTTTAAAACCACAGGGGTATGATCTGTCATAAAAAGGAATTACCTTAATTTCATTTTGCTTCAATTTTTCAAGCAATTCAAAAGAGATTTCCTCACAATCCACTGGAAATCTTTCCGTTTCAATGAATTTCTTCCATGCCCTTCTCGGATTTTCTTGATTCAGGAGATATCTTGAAATCTCCCAGCGTTTTACTTCTGTGAGTTTCTGATGAAACTCCATAAGTTAGAGCAATAATGTGTCCTTGAAAGATTCTATCATTCCAGAAGTAAAGATAAATCCAGTCTTGCTACTGAGTTAGTAAGTGCTCCGCAGGAAATGAAATCCACTCCACAACCTTTGTATTCATGAATATTCGACAAACCGATATTGCCTGAAATCTCTATCTTGAATTGAGCATTTTCGGGTTTGCTTTTTACGCAATTCCTTATTTCCGGCAATTTCATATTATCCAGCATTATGACCTGCACAGGATATTTTGATGCTGCAAGGAAGTCCTTCATGTTTCGTACTTCAACCTCTACTGCTATTCCGCAACAATTATTCTTGAAAATCAAATCAAGGCATCTTTCTATACCCTTAGCCAGCTCTATATGATTTTCCTTCACAAGTATCATGTCATATAGTCCCATTCTGTGATTATAGCACCCCCCGGCAGTTACGGCATATTTCTGAAGTTCTCTCATCAGGGGAATTGTTTTCCTTGTATCCAGAATTCTTATCTTGTTATCATTCAATGCCTTGACTAGCCTGAAAGCCAATGTTGCTGTTCCTGACATCAATTGAAGAAAATTCAGAGCAGTTCTTTCTCCCATTAATATTCCATGAGCATCACCCAGGAAAGATAATATCCTGTCTCCCTTTTTCACTTCTGTACCATCATTAACGGAATCCAGGAATTCTATTTCTTTGGAGCTCAAGGCAAGTATATATTTTGCAAGCTCCATTCCAGCTATAACTCCTGGCTCTTTTGCAATAATATCTCCCTTACACTCATTGTTCGGAAGACTCAAGGTTGTAAGATCACCATATCCCACATCTTCCAGCAGTGCCAATTTAGCTATACTGAGCCATTTCAGTGGAATATCAGCAATTTGCGTATCTTTTCCTAGAAGTTCCATTCTCTTCATGAAAATATGAGATGAATCCATAATATGTTTAGATTTCCTATCTGTCATATCTGAATGTCCTTGCTATTGTTTCCAGTTCTATAAGAAAGTCAGTTTTTGACTTTCCTGGTGCATAAACATAATAATCGATAATAAATCCTGTACTGGTTTTATCATCAAGAAATGCAATGGTTCTGAAAGGTCCTCCCATGGTGAACTCCTTGTTTTCCCATAAACCAGCCAATCGAAGAGCTTTCTTGCCCTTGAAGAAAGTTGTATCCCTCTTCACTGTTTTTTCAACCATTTTATCTCCCAAATAAAATTTCTCTCCCAGAATATTCCTTCTATCTATTATCTCGTCAAAAGTCCATAATGATTCCCTTTTCTCTTTGTATACAGAGAGTATTCTGGAGAAATTGGTCTCATCAAGTTCCCGCTTTCTTGCAAAAACCCTGACTGAAGGATTCTGACTCTGCTTGTGTGGAATATAGGAATTCGGAAAAAGAATAGACCATCCAAGCTCATCAAAAAGCTTCTTTTCAGAATCCTTGCTGTAGGTAGGGGTACTTACTATCTGCTGATAAAGAAGATGATGATTTCTTGCATAAAGACTTACAAGAAATGTCTCATGAATATCGTTTTTATACTGCTCTATCTTTTTCTTTATATCTTCCTTATCGTCACCAATTATCAAAGCTACCTTCTGATCTTTTGCCCAAACATTATCTTTTATCTGGAATCCAGAACTGATCTTTCCTGTTGCTTCCCTTGCATATTCCACTATATCAGAATTACATGACTTATCTACAATCATCAGTATATTGGGATTTCTTCTATGGATTCTGACTTCGCTGTCATAATAACTAAATGTGAACAAGCTCTCTTCTATTTGCGGTGAGACAAGATATGTTGGTGATAAAACCCCGGAAAGTGAATCTTTATATGAACTCATCAATGATGTAGAGAGAAGGACTGCAATCTTCCTGTGATCGCCTATGCTTTGCCTCAGTGATGGCATTATCCTGCTTCCTCCATCAGGACTTGTCTTGCATGAAACAATTAAAAAGACCGAAAATAACAATATAACAAAGACTAATCTTCTTGACATAACTTCCTGCGCTTTTCTGGCTGGTTTTTATTAAATGCTTCGATATAAAGTGAGCTTTAAAGCTATTTGCTTATTCAATTGTCAATGATTTTATGCAGAAAAAACAATTATAATGATGTGAAAATACTATATGAAATATATAGCAACTATAGGTACTTTTGATGGAATACACCTTGGACATCAATCAATAATTGATTTTGTAAAAAAGACTGCCAGTGAGAAAAATCTCCATTCTGCCCTTATAACATTCGAACCATATCCCTCAAATATTCTCAAGAAAAATCAAGCTGACAAAAGATTGACAACGCACAGCGAGCGAATGTGGATATTCAGGAAACTTGATATAAACAAGATACTGATAATCCCATTCGATAAGGAATTGGCTTCAAAATCACCTTCTGACTTTGTTAAAATGCTACTTTCAAAAATAAACATAGAAGCTCTTGTTGTCGGTTACAATTTCTGTTTTGGTGAGAAGAGATCAGGTAACAGTGTTACCCTCCAGCAACTTGGTGAAATGCTTGGTTTTGACGTATATGTGATACCTCCTCTTGATTTCCATAATCACATTGTCAGCAGTTCAAGAATAAGAAATTTGGTGAATAAAGCCAGTCTTGATATAGCATGCAAACTACTCGGATACCCTTATTCGATACTGGGTAGTATTCAGGAAGGTCACGGCAGGGGCAGGGAAATTGGTTTTCCCACAGCAAATATGAATATAACTGAAAACAAGCTGATTCCCCCTGATGGTGTTTATTTCGGAAAAGTGCATTATAAAAACAAGAGCTTGAATGCATTAATAAATCTTGGAGCAGCTCCTACAGCAAAAAGGGAGCAGAAATTGCTGGAGGCTTTCATAATTGATTTCAAGGAAAACCTTTATGATAAGGAAATATGGGTATCACTGTTAAAATTTCACAGAGAAATTGATACTTTCTCTTCCTTCTCTGATCTCAAGAAACAAATAGAGAGTGATATTCTGCAAGCCAGGATATATTTCAACAAATTTACCCCCGGTGATTCCTGGTTATGGAGTGAAAAATTGAGTTTCAAAAAAAGTGCTTTACACTAAAACTGCTTATTGAAATTTTAAGAACGATAAAAAAATAGGATAAAGGAAGGAAATGAAGACGAACATATTAATGCTGTTATTATTGATTCTTTTTAATTACTTGATAGCTGATGCTAATGATTCAAATATTGAAATAGTAGGCAGGATGATTGAAATCAAGAATTCATCAATTAACCAGTTTCTCACCGGATATCAAGGCAAAACAATACTATTGCTTGCCGATGGAACAAATGATGCAAATGATGTTGTGATAAGTTATCTGCAATCAATCCTGCAAAAATCAGGACAGTCCATAAAAGTTATTACTAATGCCCAGGATGCCGCCTCAGGAATAACCATGAGAGTAAAGATCATAGATATAAATATCGGATATTCCAGCAAGAAAAGGAAATATTTCATAGGCAAGCAGGTAGTTAAACGGGTTTCCAAGCTGACTTTACTCCTCTCTCTCACCAATCCTGATGGCAACATAATAGCAACAAGCAAGATTATATCAGAGATAAATGATGAACTGCCTCTGGATACGGCACTGCTCTACCAGAACTCGAATTATAAATTCAGCAATCCAAAACTACCAGAAAGCCATTCCTCTATACTAGAGCCAATAGTGGTTACTGGGATAGTTGGAACATTGATATATATCTTTTATGCAAACAAGGAGAAATGAGAATATGTCAGAAAGCCACAAGCATTACAAGGCTGCCATAGAACTTTATAAAAACGGCAAATACCTCCGCGCAAAGGAGGAAATGGAGAAGGCATTGGCACTACATCCAGACTACCCAGACTATCACAATCAGATGGGATTGATACACAGCATGATGGGAGAAACTGAAGAAGGTTATGAGAGTTTCAAGAAGGCAATAGAAATAAACCCGAATTATACAGAAGCTTATCTTAATATGGCAATTTCTCAGAATGAACTTGGTTTGCA
Organism: Candidatus Coatesiibacteriota bacterium; assembly: GCA_016927185.1. Classification (GTDB taxonomy): domain Bacteria; phylum JAFGND01; class JAFGND01; order JAFGND01; family JAFGND01; genus JAFGND01. The sequence continues at coordinate 41,541 of JAFGND010000036.1, read as the reverse complement.
TGATGAAGCAGTTGAATCATTCAGGAAGGCTCAATCGGTTAATGATGAACACGAAGGCATAAATACGGCAGTAAGGGTAAATCTTGTAAGAACACACTTGCAGTTAGGTGATACATACCGAGAGATAGGATTATTCAAGGAAGCTTTAAATGAATATGAAAAATCGTTATCCTTGAGTCCATCATATCCTGACATTCATAACAAGATAGGGGTAATATATCTGCAACTTGAGGATATGGATAAAGCAGAACGCTCTTTTCAAGAAGCTTTGCTTTTGAACGAAAAATTCCTTGATGCCAAAATAAACCTTGGATTGCTATATTACAAGAAGAAGAATTTTGATAAGGCAAGAGAAATGTGGCAGATGGTATTATTGCAAGATCCGCAGAATGCTAAAGCTAAGATATATCTTTTCAGTTATTTTAAGGGGCATGATTTATAATAAGTAATGTCTACCTCTTTCTTTGTCGAGGTAGTTCCTCTTTTAGATGTTGATTCACCGTTTATATATGAATTAAAAGAGGAATTAGGAAATCCAGATGAACTAACTGGTCATCTTGCATTAGCTCCATGGAGAAATTCTTTTGTCCCGGCTGTTATAACAGGACAGACAGAGAAGAATGATAATGTAAAGAATATAAAAACAATTAATGATCTTATCACTTTTTTTCCGCTTTTGACTGAAGACTTGATAAAACTGTGTTTCTGGATATCTGAGTATTATCTGACACCAATTGGAACAGTATTCAAATCAATACTTCCTGAACCCAGGAAGATATCAGATAATTTCATGATAACATTAACAGATAAAGACAATATTATACTGCATCCCCTGCTTGAAAGACTTAAAACCAGCAGGAAAAAGGAGCTTTCCTTTAATACTGCAAGACAGCTTTTCAGGGATATGAAATTCAATGATGTAGCAATGCTAGAAAGGGAAGGCTTCGTAAAAATAAGATATAAGGAAGATGATTATTTTCACTTCGACGACGAGGCTTTTTACTGGCTTCACAAGAAGAATCTGAACAAAGAGGAATTCAACAAGAAGCAGGGAAAGTCAATTGAATCTCTTCTGCAAAATATCTATCCAGTCAAAGGTTCTTGGATTAAAAGCCAGTTATCATCAAACAGGAATTTCTTAAAAATTCTCATTGAAAAAGACATTTTACTTCCGTTTCCAGAGGATGACAAGGCACCATGGGAAAAATACGAGCCTTCCTCTGAACAGAAGAAAATCATTGATCAGATAACAGATTCATTTTCATGTAAAGGTATAAAGAAAAATTTCCTGTATGGTGTTACCGGATCTGGCAAGACGATTATATACCTGCATTTGATAAAGAAAGTAATTGAATCTTCAAGTCAGGCTCTTCTTCTTGTTCCTGAAATAAGCCTCACTCCTCAAAACCTGACTTTTTTTCAGCAATTTTTCAAATCTGACGAAATAATGCTTTATCATAGTATGCTATCTCACAATCTTAGAATAAATGTAGCAAGAATGGTTAACAAAAACAGGATTAAACTTATAATCGGTCCAAGATCAGCCCTTTTTCTTCCCTTCAAGAATCTCGGCTTGATAATCATGGATGAAGAATATGAAACTTCGTATAAACAGGACAACAAGCCTAGATACCATGCTAGAAGAGTTGCAATAGAAAGAGCAAAACTTGCTGATTGCCCTGTAGTTTTCGCAAGTGCAACTCCATCAATAGAAACATACTACTTCTCAGGGAAGGGATATTACAGGCAATATGAGTTGAGAAAACGCTTTGGTGACAAAGACTTGCCGGAAATAAGCATAGTTGACATGAAAAAAGAGAGATTTCAAGGGAATTATAATATAGTTTCGAGAAGATTGAGAAGCTTGTTATCAAGCTGTCTGAGAGAAAAAAAACAGGCATTGCTTCTATACAACAGAAGAGGTTTCGCCAGTTATGTAATCTGCGAGGAATGCGGAGAACCATTAGTCTGTCCCCATTGTGATTTCAATCTGACATTCTACCTGAAAAGTGGATATCTTATCTGTCATTATTGTCTCTACAGAACTGATGTTCCTCCTTTGTGCCCCTCATGCAAGGCAGAAAAGCTTAAATTAATGGGTTCTGGCACTGAAAAGCTTGAATTAGAATTAAACAGCATTTTTCCATCTGCAAGAATAGCAAGGATTGACAGAGAAAGCATTATAAATCACAAGCAATTCAAGGAAGTTTTTGATAAATTCAGTGAATTAGAACTTGATATTCTGGTGGGTACGCAAATGATAGCAAAGGGACTTCATTTCCCTCAGATTGCTGTTGTCGGAGTGATAGGAGCAGACATAGGTCTTAATCTCCCAGATTTCCGTGCTTCTGAAAAGCTTTATCAGATGCTTACCCAGGTTTCAGGGAGATCAGGAAGAGGTGATACAAAGGGGAAGGTGGTGATCCAGACATATACTCCATATCATCCAGTTATGGAGTTTATAAGAAACAGGGAATATGAACCATTCTATGAGATGGAGCTTAAACTAAGGGAGAAATACCTGTATCCTCCATTTGCTTCATTAATCCTTATAACATTGCTGTCAATGGATCAGAATGCTGCAAAGGAAGATGCACTGAGTATTATTGATATTCTTCATGCCGAGTTGAATAGTGAAAGCAATGTTCTGGAAGGAGCATTTCCAGCAGTTGTTACAAAAAAGAAGGATTTCTTCAGATGGCAGATAATTGTCAAAACCAGGGAAGCCAGGATTGCAAAAAGCATAATCAAGAAATGCCTGAAATCTGTCTCGTTACGTTCCGACATAGAAATAAATGTAGACCCTATGATGATAATCTGAGTTGACATGAACGAAACAGGGAACAAGATTATTGCATTCATTGAGAAAAACACCAGCATAAATGGATTCAAGCCATGCATAAATAGATTTGAAGAGGATTTGGCAATCATAGAAAAAGAAGCCATGCCTTTTCATATCTTGAGACATAGTCTTTGTGTAAGTCTTATTGGTATTTATCTTGGAGTGAATTTCAACAGAAAGAAGAAAAGAAATGTTGACCTTCAACTCATCTTCTCCGGCGGACTTCTGCATGACATAGCAAAGAGCGCTTCAATAAATGGCAGTATAAAAGAACGTTCTCATGCTGATTATGGCAGGGAGATATTAGAAAAATATGACAGATTCCGGGAAGCAGAAATTGCTTCAATGCATCTTATCCAGCACTTTGTGAACTTCAAGCTTTCAAATGAATCTTGCATTGTAAATGTTGCTGATAAAACCGTCATTCACGACAGGATATTGAGCATTGAGGAAAGATTTGAGGATTTGAAAAAAAGATATCCAGACTTTCTGCCACTTTTCAATTTCGAAATAATGAAAAGATACAAGGAATTTTTTACGAAATACTCGGATGAGAATTGGGAAGAATATAGAATGCTTTTAAACAATGAGATTAAATCTCTCTAGTCTATGGTTTCCTCTTTTTCATCAAGATTCTCATAACTCAAGGGGATTGCTTGTGTGTTTTTTGTTTCGGGAGGATTTGCCATAAGAAAATTGATGATCTGGCTTGAAAAAGATTCCATATGCTTCAAGCATGTCTTAAGAAGCTCATCTATCTGGTTATAATGTTCTATCCAGTAATAATGCTTTATATCCCTGTCAAGAGATGCCAGTTTTAAAAGTCCATTTGCACATTCAAAGGTTATTATCTTCTCATTCGACAGAAACTGGAATGCAGTCCATGGATCATCAATTTCCTTATTATAAATCCTTCTTATCAGATGTTTTGAAATTTCATATATTACGCTGAATGCAACTTGAAAAACAAACTGCTTTTCCTTTTTTTCCATTTGCACCTGTTCCTTGATTTTATCAGGCAAGTCTCTTTCTATAGCAAGTTTTTCAAGCTGCAATCCGAGCTTTTTGAGAAGCAAGTTAAGTCTTTTGTAATCGACAGGTAATGCCACTTGATATTACTTTCCTAATACTTCATTAATTTTGTCTTTTAAAAGTGGTTTGGGCAGAGCTCCAATCCATTTATCTACCAGCTGGCCATTCTTGAAAACCAGCATTGTTGGGATACTCATTATTCCGTATTCGCTGGAAGCTCCTTCATTTTCATCTACATTAAGTTTACCGAATTTTATGTTGGTAAATTCCTGAGACAATTCTTCAAATATTGGAGAAAGCATATGACATGGTCCGCACCATGGAGCCCAGCAATCAACAATAAGTGAAGTATTCTGCGAAATAAGGGTTTTCAGGTTTCCGTCTGATACTTCTACTAAATTTCCACTCATTTATACCTCCTGATTTTGAAACATTTTTCAGAGAAAATAATGATTTTTACTAAATTTGTCAAGGAAAAATAAAATCAATCAATAATATATTGATTTGTAAGGGAATGTAATCATATATGATACATGTATTATAATGATGATTTAAAGGACTTATGCAGTTAATGAAATGGGGAACATGTATAAACTGATGATTTGAAATTGCATTTCTTTTTTCATCATGCGTAATAGCTTTATCAGAAAACAGCTTTCGCATAAGATATCTGGATATAACAGGAATTTTTTTCTTGACGATTATTGGTAATATATGATAAATCAGATTTCAAGGAGGTATATTTATGAAGATATTGGTGATCTTGCTAATAAGTCTGCTAATTGCTGGCTGCAAAAAGAAGGATTCAGGACAGCCCAAGAAAGTGGAGAAGATAGAGGATAAAAAGGAAATTGTAGCAAAGAAGGAATTGCCTGGAGAATTCAAGGTTAAGGCAGGAGATCTGGAGATAAGCGCAAGACTTGCAATCCCTGAAAACTTGAAGAATCCATGCCCTGTTCTTTTCATAATTCCAGACAAGCCTCCAAAAGACAAGGATAATACATTAAGCGTGGAAGGACTTGTGGCAAAATCCTACAGGGACTTGACAATTGAGCTTAACAAGTCAGGAATTGCAGTAGCAACATATGACTCAAGACCATTTATTCTGCAGAAAAAAGGCGGAATGTATTCAAATGTATCATTCAGCAGGAACTATGAAGATGCCAAGGCAGTATTCGAGGAGATAAAAAAAAGCAAGAATATTGATCCAGAAAATATCTATATACTTGGACACAGACTTGGAGGTCAGTTTGCTATAAGGCTTGCTGCAGAAAACGAGAATCTTGCAGGATTGATTTTATTCAATTTTGATCCCAATCCCATCGAGAAACAGGTATCAGCAGAAATTGATAAGAGAATTGAAGAACAGACTGCTCTCATGAATAAGACAGCAATTAGTGATCAGAAACAGGTTTTTGAAACAAATATTGCCACCTTGAAATATAATAAAGACAAATTCATGAGGGATTTCCTGTCAATAAAACAGAGAAAGGAAGATCTTATATTAATGTCTTTCGGAAAGGATTGGTGGTTTGAAGCTTCCAACTGGACAAATGATTATCCCAATGTGCTGAGGAAAATTAAAAGTCCAGTTTCATTAATATGCATAGAATTGAAGAAGGAAAATGAGCCTGTTTTTGCAAGGATATTCCCCAACTCCAGGCTCGAGGTTTTGAAGAATACTGACGAAAACATGCTTGTGCCAGAGAATTCAGAGATTTCACAGGAATTTGTTAAGGCTCTCCTTCCTCATCTGAAGCGCTGATCTTTCGCTTGAGTATTGTTTCCACTAATTCATCAAGCCCTTGAGGATATGCAAAAGCATATATCCATTTATCTTCAATTTTCATCATCTTGAATGAAGAGCTTCTGGTAATTTTGTTTTTCGTTACTTTCAGGGAAACGTAAGCAAAATCATCCTGTATTATTGGTTTCTCTATGACAATCTCTGAATCCTTGTATAGCTCTTTAAAATGCTTTTCTATTTGTATGCTTTCCCATGCCTGAAGTGCCTCTGATTCTTCAGGAGGATCAGGATATTTCTTAAGCAAATTTTCAAGTTTTTTTATCAATATCCTGTCAGATGGAAGGAAATACTCAAATGCCTTATCCAGATTTCCTTCTTTCAAACAATCTGCAAATCTCTTCGTTGTTTGCCAGATTTCCGAATAATCCTTGAGTTCACTTGCTGCTTCCTCATAAATAGACAGATTTATATGCCAGATATTCCCTTCCCGCTTGAGAATTATTTTCTCGAATTCCTTTTCTGAATCGTCAACAAGGCTTACATAAGCGTAATTATCATTTACCGAGCATTTATCATTCCTGAAATCCTTGTTGATCCAATCCTTGCAGTATTTTTCAAGTGGGGATTTCAATTCCAGCATTGATACAAGATCTGGATGAACTTTTTCAATTTCCTTGCATATCCTGTAATACTCTTTTATATTCTGGATTTCTTCTGAGGAAAGCATCCTTTCTGCCTTTTTGAACTGCCCTTTCTTAAGATAGGATGTAAATTCATTGGCAACATCTTCAGGATTATTTTCGAAGCAGCTATTCAGCAGAACAAGCAGAAAAAAAGCAATTACCGGAATTGACTTCTTCACATCACTAATCTATAACCTGGAATGCCAGAAATATCCGGAAACTGGGATGATCTCCATTTTTTTATCCATCCGAAGTATCTTATCCAGAAGAAGATTCATTCCGAGGCTGTCTGAAGCCATATGTCCTGCTATTACAACATTAATATGATTTTGTTCGGCAAGCTTGCGTCTTTCATCAGTTATATGCATTGCAACTATTGTCCCTATATTACTTCTTTTAGCAAGCCACTCCAGTTCCTCCTTTGGACCGCTTGTTCCTCCTGTCATGTATAAATATATTTCACCTGCAAATCTTTCCCTGTCTCCGGCAAAAATCTTCAAGCCATTGCCTTTCTTTTTCGCATCCTGATATTCAGGTTCTTCAAGGAGGAGGTCAATCACATCTTTCACTTTGCATGGCTTGTTTTTCTCGAATTTTTTCTTGAGAAATTGATGTACGTGATTATCTGCAACCGTATGAGTGCTGCCAAAAGGAATATCAAGGAGTCTTGCAGTATCAAGGGATCTTGTATCATTTCCAGGGGCAAGAGCTCTTTCCAGTTCCTTTATTCTGGGGATGAATATCCCTTCTGCGATATTTATTGGTATTCCTGCATCATGCAAAAGATCTATCTGTATCTTAAGTTCATTCTCGAAGCCAAAATACCTTTTAGGGTGATGTGAAAGGACGAAATCAATTCTCTTTCCTTTTTCCCTGAGTCTGTCTGCAAGGAGAAGTTCAGGAGCTTCGCAATCTATTCCTGCCATTATGCTTCTTATTTCGCTATCAGTATCTCCATATTGAAGCCTGCTATCATAATATGGGTTGGAAAGGCTTTCAATATCATAGAATTTCTTGTCTTCATCACTAAGCTCATTATATATCTTCTTTCTTTCCTTGAGAATTCTTTTTATCCCTTCTTTCCCTCTTGGATCTTCCTCAATCCCCGATTTTATTAAGTTCTCAAACAATTTTCCAAGCTTCATTTTTGCTCCTTTCATATTAACTGTCTTTATGCATGAATCCACCTGAATATTTGCAAGAGGAAAGTTGTTTTCTGAAAAAATTAGTCAGTTCTTCATCATATTTATGACTGCTTGATTACAATTAATTCATGTCTTCTTCAATTTCCTCTTGACCATTAGTCTTAAAAATTCGAATACGAGCATATGGAGAAAATCAAAGATTACTATAAAATTCTGGGGATAGAACCCACTGCTTCACAGGAAGAAATCAAGAAACGTTACATGGATCTTGCCAAACAGTATCATCCTGACAAGCAGCCAACCGAAGAAGAAAGAAATCAGCTTATTTATGATTTCAATGAAGTGACTGAGAGTTACAACTGCCTTAAGGATCCTGCTAAAAGGGAAGTTTATGATGCTGACAAGAAGCTGTGGGAGAAAATCCAATCTCTGTCTGATTCTGATCTTGCAAGGGTTTTTCAGAGAAAGGCAAAGCAATCCCTTGAAGAAGCAGAAACAATGGAAACAAAAAATGATGATAGCAAGGAGAAAAGGAAATTGCTTATAAGAAGTGCAATAAGATTCCTTGAATTCAGTACTGAAAAGCATAACATGAATCCAATGTATTGGTGCGATTTGGGATTGGCTTATCTTGCTGACGGGAACAGACCTAAAGCCAAGGAGATGATACAGAAAGCAATCAGCATAGAAGAATTCCATCCAGAATTTCATTTTGCACTTGCAAAAGTATATATTGACGGGAAGGCAATTTCATTTGCCAAGAAAAGCTTGTTTGATGCTCTCAAATGGGACAATACTTTCGAGCCTGCAAGAAAACTGCTAAATGATCTTGGTGAAACTGACAAGAAAAATGCATGGGATATAGTTGCAAAAGCATTTAACAGTCTTTTCTCTGCAAACAAGCCTAAGTCCAGCTAGAAAACTGATCTCAAGCAAGATTATATAGATATGACTGCAAAAAAAATTGGAAACGTAATATCATATGCCTTGATACTTTTTATTTTCTGCTGTTCAAATAAAGCATCTTCTCTTCCCAGAAAATATGAAATATCCAGAGTCAATCTGGAAAATCCTCTTGTCATTCTTCTAACAATAGATAGCTTCAGATCAAGCAATATAAGCGGATTAGGCTACAAGAAAAAAACAACTCCATTTCTTGACAGATTCATAGATAATGGAATAGTATTCAGGAATTCATATACTGCTTGTGCATGGACTATTCCAAGCCTGATATCAATATTGACAGGGCTTCCTTCTACTTCACATGGTGTCTGGACAAGAGGATGGTGTCTTTCCAGACATGTTCTTACCTTGCCTGATATACTTAAAAAAGATGGTTATCATGTTCCAGATATTTGCTATCTGACAAGTGATCCAATGTTTGGAAATATTGGACTGGAATCTTTCATGGGAAGGGAAATCTATATAGCTCATGGAGATACTGCATTACTGGAAATGCTTGAAGAATACAAAAAAAATCCAAGAGCTACTTTTCTTTTTTATCACAATCGTACTCTTCATCTGCCATATAATTCTGCTGACGAATATTTAAAGCAATTTCTTCCGGAAACCGAACCTGATTCCTTGACGAAAGAAAACCTAAAATTCCTTAAGGAGCAAGCTATCATAGACAAGGGAACTTATATTTTCGGAGATTTAGAAAAACAGATAATAGAAGCAAATTATAATGGAGCATTGCACCAGATAGATTTCTCACTCATTAAGCCTCTCTGGGAAATTCTACAGACTGAGCCTTTCAGGAATAATGTAATCCTGATAATCAGTACCGATCATGGAGAGGAGCTTTTCGAGCATGGATGGATTGGTCACGCATCAACATCCTTGTCTGGTCAGGTTTATGAAGAAGTCATAAAAATCCCTCTAATAATATATGCTCCATCTTTTTTCAAGAAAAAGGCAGAAATTAACGAATTAGTAAGCACGCTTGACATAATGCCAACAATTCTTGATTTGGCTGGTATAGAACTGCCTTCTTCAATAATGGGAGAATCATTACTCCCTGTTATTTGCGGAGAGAAAAGAAAAGGTCATATCGTTTGCGAAACTACTGTAGGTGGTTACAGAGCTGAAGAAAAAGAATCATCTGTAATAATCCAGGTATTGATTTATCAGGGATGGAAAATTATTAAAAGAGTTTCTGGGAATAATGTCTCCTGGTGTCTATATGATCTTAACAAGGATAAAATGGAAAAAAATGACTTGTCAGAAACAAGTACTGCAAAATTAAACGAACTTAAATCTATTTTCAACAGCTGGAGCAAGGAAGCTTTTTCGAAAAGCATCAAGCCTGAAAAAGAGGAAAAAATCCAGGCTATTGAAGATGGGAAAATACAAATAATGTCACCTGCTGATAAAGATATCTTATATTATGACAAGCAGAAAAGTGTTGTCAGCTTGAAATGGACAGGAGGAAGCGGAAGAATAATCGTGGAATATGATATCGGGGAGAAACATAAGAAACTGAATGGGATTTTCCCGGCAGACAATTTCATGCGGGTATTCGGACCTTTGTCTTTGCAGAACTGGAAAATGCTTAAAAGCTTCAATCCATTTAAAATAAGAGTTATTGACAAAGAAACACATTCAGCAAGTTATTGGATAACATTTAAGTTTGAAATATAAAATGCTTCTGGGAGAATTTATTAAAAATGCTACTGAAATCCCTGAAGAGGGATCTATTCTTGCAATAGATTGGGGAACTGTCAGGTTGGGACTTGCTTTTTCTGATGCCAGAAGAAAGATTGTAATTCCCTTAAGCATAATAAATAATGAAGAAGAGAAAAACACAATGGATGAAATAATGAAAATCATTGAAGAAAAAGACATAAAACTTGTTCTTATTGGAATGCCTCACAGGACGGATGGCAAATCTAACAAGAATATCTTCAGAATAGAGGATTTTGCTGCTAGATTGAGTATCAGAACTGAGATTCCAATACTTTTTTACAATGAGATGTTTACCTCAAAGATTGCTGAAAACAGGCTTATAGAAGCAGGAAAAAAAACAGGAAAAAAAGATGATATTTCAGCATCAATACTACTGGAGGGTTTTATTATTGCCTCAAAAGAATAAAAATGATAAAGGTTTCAGACCGACTTCATCATTTCTGATACAGGTTCTGAATAATCTGCTTGATTTTAATGATAAATGTGTTCTGGACTTGTTTGCAGGAAGTGGAAGAGTTGGAAAGCTGGCTCTTTCCAATAATGCAAAAACAGTTTTCTTTGTTGAAAGCAATTTCAAGCTTATATCTGAAATCAAGAAGGCACTTTCGGAGAATAGTCAATGCATAATACTGTGTATGGATGCTTTCAAGTTCTTAAGCAGAAAGGAGTATTCGAAATTCTCGCCAGCAGACATAATTTTCGCGGATCCACCATTCGAAAAAGAGAGCGGTGATGAAATACTTGCAGCTATTGATAATTCTTTCTGGAAAGCATCTTATACTCTTTTCATATTGCAACAATTTCATAAAACAAGAATACCCAATCATTCCAATTGGGAAATAATTGAAAAAAGAAGATATGGTGAGCAGAATCTTCTGTTTTTCAGACCAAAGGAGTTTAAATGAAAAGTTTTTATTTATTGCTTGTTTTTTTTGCTTTGCTTTCCTTGCCAGATCTGCTCCTTTCAAAAGTTGTTTTATTCGACCTGACAAAGGATGAATTAGCAGGAAACGCAGACTGGACTATAGGTGAAAGCCCTGATTATAGAGGAGCTTACAGTGATTTCGGAGAAGCCTTGAGAAATATTGGTTATGAAACCAGGACATTGAAAGGAACAACGATAACTGAATCTTCCTTGAATGGGATAAGTGTATTCGTAATTCCCGAACCTCAGATAAGATTCACTGAAAATGAGATATCTGCAGTAACCAAATTCGTTAATAAGGGAGGAGGAGTATTCCTGATAGGCAATCACAAAGGCAGTGACAGAAATAATGATGGATATGACTCTCCCGAAATATTCAATTATTGGACACCAGAGTATTTCAATATTGAATTTGATAACGGCTCAAACTCCTCTTCCAAATCCACCAATTTCACTATGGAACCTATTTCTTATATAATAGATCCAAGAACACCTATTACTGAGGGAGTGAATTCAATTGGTGAATGGTCTGCATGCACTTTAACACCGTATTCATCTGCAAAAGCACATATCTGGATAGATTCATCTCATAACAAGGAAGCTGTCCTGACAAGCACTTATGGTTCAGGCAGAATAGCTGCAATTGGTGACAGCAGTCCTTTCGATGATGGAACTGGCAATTCAGGGAATGAGCTTTATGATGGCTGGAGCAAATATGATGATGCCAGATTGGCAGTCAATATAGTAAGATGGTTAGCTGGGGATAGTGGAAATGGTTTCAATGAATCAATAAATGGTGTTATAGAAAAAGAAGATGTTATAAAAATAAATCCTAATCCCTCATTCGGAAAAATAATAATAGAGAATGAAAAACTTAAAGGCAAGAAAGCGGAAATTTGTATATATGATATAAATGGAAATCTTGTCTTGAAAATGAATGGCAGAATTCCAGTTCTGTTGAACTTGAGAGCTGAAAACAGGAAAATTCAGAATGGAATATACTTTGTAAAGATTAATATTGACAAAATAAAAAAGCTTTCGAAACTGCTTTTATTGTCTAATTGAGTTAAGGAGGATTTATGTACTACAGAAATTCTTTATACTGGAACAAGGGAGATGCAAAAGTCAAGCTATTGATTTTCGTTATTATCGTAGCAATTATTGTTTTTCTGGTCATGACAGTTGGAGGCCCATATTACGCGCATTACAGTTTGTCTGAAACAATGGACCGTGAAATCGGGAAATTCAATACATGGGATGGCAGCGCAAGAAACAGACCAACAGAGGAAACTGTTAAAGCTAACATATTGAAGCAAGCCAAGTTTGAAGAAATAAACCTGAAAGATGGAGAACTTGTGTTATCAAAAAATGAAAAAGGTCTTATAAAGGGAACATTGAAATATACAAGACCATTGAATTTTATAGTATATGAATATGATTTAGATTTCGAACATGTATATGATCCAAAGGAACTGGCTGGCAAGAAAGTGACAAAGGTTTTCTAGAAAAACATGGATTTACAAACAAGGTGGAATGAACGGAAAAAGGAAATAAGAGGAAGGTCGGGATTCCGCAGTACAAAATGGCTTATACTGATGCTCGCTGCTGTAGGAATCTTGTATTATCTTATTTCTCGTGGCATTATAACCATACGTTAAAATAGTAATCATTTAAGGAGGTTGAGGGTGCATTTCCTCAGGAATCTAATCAGATTGATGGAAAACGACTATATTCAGAAAGGGCTGGACTGCTACAATAGAGGAGCTTTCGACAAGGCTATTGAGTATCTTGAAAAAGCGGCAGAAAGTTTCAGAGAGCATGAACAGGCATACAAGACAGCTCAATTTTACCTGTCAGAATCTTATATAGCTCTTGCAAAACAGAATACTGAGGAAAAAGCCTACAATGAAGCAATACAGAATTACAGGAAAGTACTTGAAATCAATCCCGATTTTGCAGATATACACAATAATCTGGGTCAGCTCTTCATGATGAAAGGAGATAAGGGGAATGCATTGAAGTGTTTCAAGAAAGCTCTGGATATAAACAGCAATTTCTTCAATGCAAGATATAATTATGGTATAACCTTGATGGAAAATGGAAGCATTGATAACGCGAAAAATGAGCTGGAATTCCTGAAACCATCCCTTAATGCTGAGGACAGGATTACTTATAATGATGCCTTGAAATTGATGGAATCTGGAGATATAGATAATGCAAGGGATAAGCTGAATACAATCTTCAAGAAAGATGAAGATCTGGCTCAAATATATTATCACAGAGCCCAGAAACTATATCATCAAGGCAGGCTTGAGGAGGCAAAAAAGGAGCTGGAGAAGGCAATAAAAGAGAAGCCTAAATATGCAGATGTTCATAATCTTATGGGAATAATAAACCTGAATCTTGGTCAGGTAGGAAATGCAATGAGTGCAATAAAGGAAGCAATTGATATTAATGAAAGCTATATTACTGCTCACTTCAACATGGGTTTTATTCTCCTTGAACAGGAAATGTATGAAGATGCAGCAATAGAATTCCGGAAAATACTGGAGATTGATCCTGAAAACAAGATAGCTTCATCAATTCTTGTTGAAATAGAGAGGGAGGATACAAGCAATAATGCTTGATGAAAAGGAAAAGGATTTATACAAGGTACTTGGAGTATCCTGGAACGCCGATTTAGATGAAATAAAGAAGGCATTTTTCAAGCTTGCCAAGGAATCCCATCCAGACAGCAATGTGGATCAGGAAGAAAAAGATAAGCTACATACAAGATTCCTTGAGGTAAACAGGGCTTATAATATCTTGAAAGATCCTGAAAAAAGGAAAGAATACGATCTGAGACTAGGGCTTGGCAATATCAAGAGCGAGGAGGAAATAGGAGAAAAGGAAAGACGCAAAGAGCAAGCCAAGATATTATTCAAAAGAGGATTGAATGACCTTAACAGGGGAAATTACTGGAATGCGATAGAATGCTTCAAGATATGTGTCAATTATAATGAAAGGGAACCTAATTATCTTTCTTTCTATGGTTATGCACTGGCATTAAGTGGAAACAAGAGAAGACTGGTTGAAGCTAGAGACTATTGCCAGAGGGCAATTCAGATAGACAAGTTTAATCCAACCTTCCATACCCACCTTGGTGAAGTTTATGTAAAAGCAAATCTCAAGGCAAAAGCTATTCAATCTTTCAAGGAAGCCCTGGATCTTGATTATGACAATGAATATTTGAAAAAAAAGATTAAAGAATTAAGTTCAAGTTCCAATGGTTCAAAAGGCGGAGTTTCAGGTCTCTTCTCTAAACTATTTGGAAAAAAGTCTTGACATAAAACGAGTTATATTGATCCTGAACTGCATTTTGGATGAATGGACAACAAGTTATACTATTCGATAAGCGAAGTAAGTTCAATAACAGGGATAAAGCCCTATATTCTCAGGTATTGGGAGAGAGAATTTCCAGAGCTTAAACCCAAAAAATTCTCATCTGGCAAAAGACGTTACAAGAAAAAGGATATTGAAACAATTCTTTCCATTAAAAAACTTCTATATGAGGAAAATTACAGAATAGAAGGTGCAAAATTAAAACTCAGGACAGACAAGGAAGTTATTCCAAGAAAAAAGGAAGATGAGTTAGAGGAAAAAACCAATGTGAATTTTATACAGGAACTGGAAATGGAATCGATCTATGATATTATAGAAGAACTGAAAAAAGAAGTTGAGGAATTGATTGAATTTCTTTCCGGTGATCGATGATTCGGGGTGTGGCGCAGCCCGGTAGCGTGCCTGAATGGGGTTCAGGTGGTCGGAGGTTCAAATCCTCTCGCCCCGATTTATTTATATGAATATATCAGATATCGCAATTCTCATGCCTGCCTATAATCCGGGAAGGAATTTGAAACCCTTGCTTGAAGAACTTCTTAAAAGCATAAAAAGAGAGCATATCTGGGTTGTAAATGATGGCTGTACCGATGACACCCAGCAAATTCTTGAAAACAGTCATGTAAATATACTTGTCCATAAAGAAAACAAGGGAAAAGGTGCTTCTCTTAAGTTCGGTTTCGAAAACCTCAAGAATGAATTCAAGGCCATAATTACTATGGATGCTGATGGTCAGCATGATCCGTCAGAAATCCCTCTTTTCATTAAAGCCGGCAATGAGTTTGATCTTGTGATAGGTGACAGGCAGAATAGATCCGCTGACATGCCTTTCATAAGGAAAGGATCTAATTGGTTGAATACAAAGGTTGTCGAGAAATTGTCTGGAATGAAATTGAAGGACAGCCAGTGCGGATACAGGCTAATAAAAACTGATATTCTTAAAACAATACAACTCAAGAAAGAGCATTATGAACTTGAAGGAGAGCTTCTCATAAAGGCTTGCAAGAAAGGATTCAAAATAGGATTTGTTCCAGTCAGGACAATATATAATGATCATGCAGTTAGTCATATAAAACCTGTTGACATATTGAGATTCTCAAAATTTTACTTGAACATGATTTTCAGGGGAGTAGATGTTTGATACCCAGCGTTCCTGCATGGTCAAGGAACAGATCATTTCAAGAGGGATACATGAAAAGCGAATAATTGATGCTTTCATGAAAATCGAAAGGCATTTTTTCGTACCAGAAGCACTGTTTTCCCAGGCATATGGGGATTTCCCTCTTCCCATCGGGAATGGTCAGACAATATCCCAGCCTTACATGGTTGCAATAATGACAAAACTTCTGGATGTCAAAGATGAAGATTCAGTTCTTGAAATAGGTACTGGTTCAGGTTATCAGACTGCCATCCTGTGCTTACTTGCAAAGAAAGTTTACAGCATAGAAAGAGAAAAAGAACTTTCTTACCAGGCTTCCCTTAATCTTCGAAAAACTGACATAAGAAATTTCATTCTTCTTGTTGGAGATGGAACGCTTGGATGGAACAAATATGCTCCTTATGACAAAATTATAGTTACTGCTGGAGCTCCATGTGTCCCGGAAAGCTTGCTTGAACAGCTTAAGGTTAATGGCAGGATTGTAATTCCTGTTGGTGACAGGCATTCACAGGAGTTGTTGATATTGGATAAATTAGATAATAATGAGCTCAGGGAAAACAAGACATGTCCCTGCAGGTTTGTACCTCTTGTTGGAAAGGAAGGTTGGGAGGATTGAAATATTTCATTATCTTGATTTTAATCTTGTCATTGCTGGGAACAGCATTTGCTTCAGAGACAGATAATAAACCTAATGCTGCCAAACGTTTTGCTGATTATTTGAAAGATGAATGGCATATTCCTGCATGGCTTATAGTGGCATTGATTGGATCAACACCCATATTCGAACTAAGGGGAGCAATACCAGTAGGAATTGGCCTGAGAATGGAATGGTGGAATGTCTTAATATGGGCTCTAATTGGCAATCTCATACCTATAATTCCGCTGCTATTGTGGTTAGAGCCAGTATCTTCGTTTCTTGGCAAACACCCATGGGGTAACAAGTTCTTTAAATGGCTTTTTGCAAGAACAAGAAGAAAAGGAAAGATGATAGAGAAATACGCTTTCTGGGGATTAGCTCTATTTGTAGGAATTCCACTCCCTGGAACCGGTGCTTGGACAGGTTGTGTTGCCGCTTTTGTTTTCGGAGTTTCTTTCAAGAAAGCATTAGCAGCAGTAATAACTGGTGTTTTCATGGCAGCCATAATTGTAACCTTGACAGTTACAGGGCTTTTTTCATTAGGGTCAATATTCTTATAAACAAGTTCGGGATGTAGCGCAGTCCGGTTAGCGCGCCTGCTTCGGGAGTAGGAGGACGGAGGTTCGAATCCTCTCATCCCGATGGAAAAAGAGGTAATATTTTAGTAAAGAAACTATCAACAGAAGCCTTGATACCAAGATATCACTCAGATGGTGCTGCTGGGATTGATCTGCATGCATGCATTAGTGAACCGGTTGTTCTTAGAAAGGGAATAGTCAATTCAATCCCTACTGGTCTGTCGGTCGCAATTGATGAAGGATATGAAGGTCAGATAAGAGCAAGATCAAGCCTTGCTTCAAGAGGGATAATCATTCCCAATTCTCCTGGAACAATAGATAGTGATTTCAGGGGTGAAATAAAGATACTTCTTCTGAATCTTTCAGAGGAACCTTATGAAATTCAGCCAAATGAGAGAATAGCTCAGCTTGTCATTGCTGGATACAGACGCGTGGAAATCATTGAAACAGAAGAACTTCCTGAAACTCAGAGAGGGAGTGGAGGATTTGGGTCCAGTGGCAAGATATAGAAAAATCCCTTTATTTGCAGCAGCAGCTATGATGAGTGGATTTAGCTTAAGGGCTATATACAGATGGAATACAAAATACAAAAAGCTATTCGAAAACTGGACTCCAATCCTCAATTTCCACAAGATTGATGATCAGAAGGAATGGGGAATTAACAGTATCAGTCCGTCTAAATTCAGGGAATTCTTGAATTATCTGAAACAGAATGATTACAAAACAATAACATTGAAAGATTATTTCGTATTACTTGAAAACAAATCACTTACCCGCAAACATGTAGTTCTTTGTTTTGACGATGGTTATGCTGATTTTGCAGAAACAGCAGTTCCCATAATGGAAGAATTTGGTTTTACTGCAACTGCTTTTATTATAACTGATTACATAGGCAAGTACAATAACTGGGATTTCCAGATAGGTGGGCATAAATTCAGGCATATGGATATTAATCAAATAAAGGACATAAGCGAAAGGGGATTTGAAATCGGTTCACATACTTGCTCTCATCCTGACTTAAGATTATTGAATGATTCTGAAATAAAGGATGAAATTCAAATATCATATGATATGCTTTCATCTTATGGTATAAATACCGAGTTTTTCTCATATCCTTTTGGATTATATAACCAGCGGATTAAGGATATTGCAATTGAATCAGGTTATAAAGGAGCTGTAGCTTATTATGTTCATGACAGGCATCCAGTCAAGGCAGACAGATTTGCACTTGAAAGAATAGGAATAAACTCTCTTGATAACCTTGAATCTTTCAAGATAAAATTGAACAGTGACCACCCCATGTTTCCTGCAATGTACATGTTTGGAAGGACACTCTCTTCCATTTCTCTCTTGACACCTTTATTACTTAAACAAAAGCGTTCCCCTAATTATATATGAAAGTCATTTTCTCTTTGATTTTAGTTTTCTCAAGTTTGATGAATGCAGCAGGTATAATTTTTTATTCAGGAACCAGCCATATACTTGACAGTTTCAGCAAGGATTTCAAGACCGGAGTGACTCTTTGTGCCGGTGGGTTTTATGATGTATCTAAATGGTTATCTGCCGAGATGAATGGTTCTGTTGTCAATATATCCTCAAGCAGCATACCAGGTTGTTCTTTCGAGCAGTTTTCCTTGAATATGGGTCCAAGAGTCAGATTTTTTTCAAGGAGACGTATAACTCCTTTTGTTTCAACAGGATTCACATTAACAAGGAACAGAATTTCAATGGATGGAGTCAGTGAAGGTAGTAATGACATGGGACTTGAATTCAAGGGAGGACTGGAATTTCAAGTCATGTATAATCTGAAACTGGATCTGGGAGTGAGATATCATACTATTCTTGAAAAAGCCCAATCAGGTCATATAGGGAATATTATATTAGGATTCATGTATTCTCCTGACAGGAAACTATGAAAAAATCTTTGATAATCCTGCTATTATTATGTTTTGCAATATCTTGCGGAAATGATCCCTTCTTCAAGGAGAGGGAGGCAGATTTCTTTCCTTTCGATATATATGGGAATGAATGGACTTATTCAGTAAATGATAATGAAGAAGAAGTATGGAAAGTACAGGGAAGTGAAACATATGCAGGTTATGAAGGCAGCCTCCTTGTTGCTGGTTTAGATACATTGATATTTTACAGAAATTCAAATGACATGATGATTTATGTTAATTCGTCTGGTTATTTCGATGCAACTAAGTACAATCTTCAGGATTCCTGGCAGAAATATATATCAACACCTTTGATAACTGGACGAATCTGGAATGACTTATATGAGGAAAACATTGAAATATATGGAGTTATGGTGAAATACTCTTCAAGCATAAAAGGTACTGTTCTCTCAAGGGAAAGCGTAAAAGTTCCTGTCGGAGAAATTGATAATTGCTATAAGGTTGAAATTTCTATCCAGAAATCAGTGGAAACCTCACTGCCAGGTTTTGAGCATATACAGAAATACCAACATTACATAATCTGGCTGGCATCTGATATAGGAATTATAAAAAAGAAAGACCTGATAAATAATAAGACATGGTCTTTGAAATCTTATAAGATAGAGTAAAAAGAAAGAAAAAAAATGCTAGTAAGGTTAACAATACTACTTTTTTGTTTCAGCATTTTCTCCTTGTATGCTGAAGATAATGAGACAGCTGCACCAGCAGATTCGCTTGCCAAAGAGATAAAAACCAACTTAAAAATAAGCAAAATAATAGTAAAAGATTTGACACCCTATGCTTCAAAAAAGATTGCAGATCTTGATTCTTTGCCAAAACTCAAGCGCATATCAGAAGAGTCTGTAATAAAGCAACTGGGAATACAGGAAGGAGATGATCTTTCTTCAGTATCACTGTCAAAAGCCATAAAGGGATTGTTCCAGTCTCAGCAATATGCTGACGTGAAATGCTATGCCAGGGAAAGTACTGATGGGATAATTCTTTATGTATTGCTGGACGAACTTCCCAGAATAAACAAGATTTCTATCCAGGGAAATGATGAATTCAAGGAAAAGGAAATTCTTGATGCTATGGATTTAAGTGAAGGAGATGCTGCATCAAATCATGCTTTCATGAGAAATACGAGGAAAATAAAGGACTTGTACAGGAAGGAAGGCATCCTTGATATCAAGGTTGAAGTTGAAACACAACCCATTGCAAAGAATATTCATGAAGTTGAGGCAATATTCAAGATAAAGGAAGGAAAAAAGGTTAGAATACAAGCAATCAATTTCACAGGGAATAAATCATTTGCTGACAAGAAAATCAGGAAGCAAATGGATACAAAGCAAAGATGGAAATTTTTATTCATTCCTTTCAGGACAGGAAAGTATGAAGAAGATCAATTCAAGGGAGATTTGGAGAAGATAAAATATTTCTATAAGGAAAATGGATTCTTTGACATAAAAATAGACGGAAAACCCAAATTCACGTATAATGCAAAAGGTGACAGAATGTTCATTAACATCAAGTTAAGGGAAGGAAGCAAGTATTATTTTGCTGATACTGAATTCAAGGGGAACAGGATATTCAAAACCGATACTCTGAAAACCTTCATTAAATACAAAAAGGGTGAGCTTTTCAATCAGAAGAAACTTGATGAAAGCATAAGGAATATTCAGGATTTCTATCTGGAAAACGGCTATTTATATCATAACATAAATAATGAACTTGCTAAAAGTAAAAAAGGAGTTAACATACTTCTTAATGTAACAGAAGGTCAGGTTGCAAGAATAAGACTCATCAAGATTGAAGGGAATACCTCAACAAGAGAATATGTCATCAGAAGAAATGTGAAGACTTACCCTGGTGAGATTTTCAGGAAATCAAAGCTGATGAGATCTTTCAGGGAAATAGCCATGCTCAATTATTTCGCTAATATCAAACCTTATTATCTGCCTGCAAATTCTGAAGGAGATGTGGATCTTGTTTTCCAGGTTGAAGAGAAACCGACTGGGCAATTCAATATAGGAATGGGTTATGGAGTAGATGTAGGATTGACAGGATTTTTATCCATTGGCATTCCGAATTTGCTAGGACGAGGTCAGGATTTAAGTACAAAACTTGAAGTAGGCAAGAGAGTTCTCAATGTTTCTATTTCATATACTGAACCCTGGTTCATGGGTTCTGAAACCTCTGTTGGAGGAGATCTTTACAGAATGCTGTATCGCGGATACTATTTCGATAGATTGCTTACAGGTGGAGCAATAAGAATAGGAAGACCTTTCTTTGATTTTGACTATACAAGAATTTACTGGAGATATAAACTTGAAGACAAGGAAATATCCAATGTAGATACTACATCGGCTTATGCTGAAATGGCTGATGAAAAGTGGCCACAAAGAACTTCCTCAATAAAATCAACGCTTGTCAGGGATAGCAGGGATCTTCCTTTTTTCCCGATGGCTGGTTCAGTAAACAGGGTTAGTGGCGAATGGGTAGGCAATTTCATGGGAGGAGATGTCGAGTTCCAGAAATATACCTTAGAAACTTCATGGTATAAAAACCTGGTCTGGAAATTGACTGCAATGGCATCTGGAAGAAGCGCAGTAGTAATGGGATATGAAAATTCAGACAATGTTCCCCTTGATGAATATTTCAGGCTGGGGGGTACTGGATTTACTGGCGTTAGAGGTTATCCAGACAACAGCATAGGAGATATAAGAAAGGGAGACATAATTGGAGGAAGAAGCATGCTGGTAGAAACCTTCGAACTCCAGCTAAGAGTAGCTTCCCCGATTGGATTGATCGCCTTTCTGGATGCAGGCAACTCATGGAAAACAATAAAAGGGATGCGCCCATTTTATATGAAGATTGGGACAGGTATTGGCGTAAGGATAGAAATCCCGATGCTCGGAATGCTTGGTTTTGATTTAGGATATGGTTTCTGTGATATATACCAGAATGGAAAATGGGAAAAAAGCGGACTTCAACCTCATTTCCAATTCGGTAGCAGTTTTTAAAGATCAGGGAGGAATAATGTTAAAGAAAGCATTGATAATAAGTCTCTTGCTTCTCAGTTTTCAATTCTGCTTTGCATTGAAGCTTGGATATGTAGATTCAAGAAGAGCTTTGAAGGAATTCAAGGGTAATCAGGAACTTCAGGAAAAGTTTTCCAAGGAAGTTGCATCCTGGAGGGCAAAAGCTGAAGAAAAAGCGCAAGAAATAAAAAATCTGGAGCAGGAATACAAATCCCAGAGCGTAATATGGACTGAAGAAAAAAGAGCTGAAGCAGAAAGAGTTATAAAAACCAAGATGGAATCATATAATACTTTCATGCAGGAAACATTTGGAGAAAACGGAGTGGTAGAGAAGAGAAACAAGGAATTAATGAAACCAATTATTACAAAGATGATGCAAATTATCCAGAAAATCGCTGTTGATGACAAATATGATTATATTTTTGACGCTTCATACGGAGGAATGATTTATGCTGATAAGGCAGCTGACCTTACAGGAAGAGTCATTGAAGAACTTAACAAGTCAGGACTGTAGGTAAACCATGAAGTCTATTTTTCTTTTTATAATAATCCTGATAGCATTCATTCATGCTGAGGATGTAAAGATAGGCTGGATAGATTCAGATCAGGTTCTTCAGGAATTCAAGGGAAGGGACGAACTAAAAGCGGCTTTTGAAGCAAAAGTAAGGCAGCTAGAAGTGACAGCAAAAAAAATGCAGGAAGAACTGATAATCTTGAGGAACAACTACCAGAAAAATCTCAACACATGGAGTGAAAAGACAAAAACCGAGAAACAGGAAGAATTGAAGACAAAGATTGCTTCATATCAAGAATTCGTGAAAAACTCCTTTGGCAAAGATGGGGTAGCTGAAAAGGAGATGAAAAGAATCACTGATCCTGTAATAAAGCAAATATATCAAATAATTACGAATCTGACAATCAAATACAAGTATTTCATGATTTTCGATAAAAGAGGAATTCCGCAAATACTTTATGCAAAACCTGAGTTGGATATGACAAAGGAAGTAGTTGAAGAGCTTAACAAAAATTATAAATCTCAGGTTGAACCAAAAGAGGAGTAAAAATAAGGGAGTATGAAGTGCACCAGAAACAAAAAACCTTTGGAAAAGCAATCTCATATACAGGCATAGGTTTGCATTACGGAAAGCAGGTAACAATAAGATTTGCACCTGCACCGGTTGATACTGGAGTTGTATTCTGCAGAAAGGACTTGCCAGACAAACCTTTGATAAAAGCTGATGTGGAGAATGTTCTTCCTGTAGAAGATATTTCCAGAAGGACAACCCTGGGAAAAGGGGAAGCAAGAATTCATACAGTAGAACATATACTGGCAACACTTAATGGTCTCAGTATAGACAATGCTTTTATAGAGATTGATGGTGATGAACCACCCGAACCGGAAGATGGTTCATGCAGGAAATATGTAAATTTGTTCAAAGAAGCAGGAATTGTGGAACAGGATGCATTAAGGAATTATCATGTTCTGAAAGAGCCTGTCTCCTATTCGGAGAACGGTGTTACTCTTCTTGCAATACCATATGATGGCTTGAGGATATCATTTACAATCCATTATAATCATCCTCTTGTAGGAACGCAATATGGTTCTTTCGTAATTGACGAAAAAACCTTCATAAATGAAGTATCTGAAGCAAGGACTTTTTGTTTTGAGGAAGATGTTAAGACACTTCAAGAGCAGGGTCTTGTCAAGGGTGGGTCACTTAACAATGCAGTAGTGATAGGAAAGGAAAGCATACTGAATGTAGGTGGATTGAGATTTCCAGATGAATTCGTCAGACACAAAATCCTTGATCTTATCGGGGACATTTATCTTCTGGGAAAACCCCTGAAAGCTCATATAATTTCTAACAAATCAGGTCATCTTTCTAATATAGAGTTTGTCAGACAAATAAAAACCCAGATAAAACCAGATACCACAAGCATAAACTGGGGAATAGACAAGATTATGAGATTGCTGCCACATAGATATCCATTTCTTCTTGTTGACAGGATTCTTGAAGTACAGGGAGACAAGAGAATTGTTGGTCTCAAGAATGTCACTATAAATGAGCCTTTTTTCCAGGGTCATTTCCCCAATCATCCTATAATGCCGGGAGTACTTCTTGTAGAAGCAATGGGGCAGGTTGGTGGAGTTCTGCTTCTTAATCTTGCACCAGTTCCTGAGGATTATGTAGTTTATTTCATGGGTCTGGATAAAGTGAAATTCAGAAGACCTGTAAGACCAGGGGATCAGATAAAATTCGTAGTTGAAGTGAAAAAGATAAAAGGACCGGTATGTGTATTTGAGGGGAAAGCATATGTTGAAGGTCAGCTAGCATGTGAAGCAGAATTGATGGCTATCTCTAAACCCAAGGAGGATAAGTAATCATGAAAATATTATATATTTTAGGGATAATTATAGGCTTTGCAGGTATAATGGGAGGAATGTGGTTCCTGAACAAACCCAAGAAAAAAACCTCCTACATTATTTCAAGTGCAACTGTAATGCTTGCTGGTTTAATTATTCTTATTCTTTCTTTGCTCTTGTTTTTTGTTCCAAAATTCTTTTCTGCTTGATCTTATGCCGGACATACAGCTTTTAAAAGAAGCAGCTGAGAGTGGCAATATAGGGGATTTCCTCAGGAAGAATCCCCAGTTTTTTTTGACTCCATCACTTTTTATTGATAAGCTGGATCTAAGGGGTCAGGATTTAACCGATGTTGAAATAGCAGGTCCGGTTTCAAATCTTGATACTCCTGAAATTCTTAAATTGAGTGAAATTAATAGTGATTTCTCTGATTTTTCCAATTCAAGACTCAAGGATTTCTTTCTTTCCAGAAGTTCATTCAAGAAAGCTAAATTCATGAAATCAAGAATTGAGAACATAAGATTTCATCTATGCGATTTCGGGGGAGCAATCCTCACTGATGCTCAGATGAATAATATCGATGGTTTCTGTATTTCATTCAGTTTTGCAAATCTTGAGGGAGTGAAAATGAATAAATGCTTCATTCCAAAAATAGATTTGTCATTTGCTAATATAACTAGACTCGATGCAAACAGGCTTAAATCACCTTTGGCAAATTTTACTGGAGTGAAAGCAGAGACATCACTTTTCATCTCATGCAACCTTGCATGCATACAAATGACAGGTTCACAATTCAAGGGGGCATTTTTCACGGACAATGAAGAACTGGATATGTTTGAACCTACTTCGCTTATTGCATGTTTCGCACACGGTGCATCCTTGCAGAGTGCTCATTTTATAAATACGTTGCTTATTCATTCAGACTTTAGTGGTGCTGATCTTACTAATGCTGAATTCAAGGGAAGGAGAGAAAGGAAATTCGGGATTACTCCAAGTCTTGACTTGACAGGAGCAATATTTACTGGAGCCAATCTTACTGATACAGTTTTCGAGGGATGCGATCTTTCAACAGCTTGCTTTGACAGAGCAATTTTATCCAATACTCTTTTCAAGGATTGCAATGTAGCTGGAGCATCATTTTTCGAAGCTAATATCAAAAGCATACAAGGTAATCAGGGTGACTGGATAAAACGTCACTGGCAAGAGTATTTCTAGAAAATGTGCGGAATTTGCGGTATCATAAGCAAGAATCAGAAAAATGCAGAAAAAGATATATTAATCATAACCAAAAAACTGCATCACAGAGGACCTGATTCTTCAGGATTTCATATCTCTTCAGAAGTATCATTGGGGCATACTAGATTAAGTATAATTGATATTGAAGGTGGAAGTCAGCCAATTTATAATGAAGATAAATCCATGGTGCTTGTCTACAATGGTGAGATTTATAATGCATCGGAACTGAGAAATGAACTTCTGAAAAAAGGACATAAATTCTCTTCAAGAACCGATTCTGAAATAATCATTCACTTGTTCGAAGAAGAAAACACAGATTCATTCAAGAGGCTGGATGGTTTCTTTGCATTTACCCTGTATGATTTCAAGCAAAAAACCTTATATATGGCAAGAGACAAGTTCGGGCAGAAACCATTGTATTACAGAACAAATACAGAACATGAATTAGTTTTTTCATCAGAGATAGATTCAATTGCATTCTTCAAGCCCCTTGAAATAAACACAGAAGCACTTGCATCACTGTTTTATTTCGGTTTCAATATATATGCAGAAAGTATTTTCAAGGGCATTTTCTCCCTTCCAGCTTCACATTATGCAATATTCAGAAACAGTAAAATTGAAATATCAGAATACAGTGATTTCCCTTTCACGAAGATCTCAGATGAACAGGAATTCTCAGCCAGAACAACAGAGGATTTGATAAGAAGTGCAGTGAAAAAAAGGCTGATTTCAGATACACCTGTGTCAGTTTTCTTGAGCGGAGGAATAGATTCTGCTCTAATTGCAGCTATGGCAAGGGAAGCAGGAGCTGATCTCTCTCATTTTTCATTGAAACCGGCAGAAGAATTTTATGACGAGAGCAGTACAATAAAAACCATTGTCTCAAGATACAATCTGAAACATCAATTTCTTGATATTCCATCAATAATGGAAGAGGATTTGAGAAGCATTGTTTACAGCCTCAATGAACCACTAACTGATCCTACTTCACTTCTTACAAGAATTATATGTGAAAAGGTTGGAAAAGAACTTGGATTCAAGGTTGCCTTGTCAGGAATGGGGGGAGATGAGCTATTCCTGGGATACAGAAGATTGCTCTTTTCATCATTATCTGGCAAAATTGGCTGCCTGCCTTCCTTCATTAGGAATATTGGAGAGATTCTCAGAAGTACAATTCCAAGCGGAAGGGAAAACAAGTTTCGTAACATGGCAAGATGGATATTTAATTCCATTTCATCCATTGGTTTACCTTATCAGAAATCATATTTCAAATCCCGTGACCAGTTTAATGGAATCAGGCTTTTCTCAGGAGATATCACTTCTCTTGAAAATGAATTGATGAGAAAATTCTCTCTTTGCGAACATCAGACAATGCTCAACACTCTATTGATTGTTGAGATAGTGACAAATCTAAGAGAAAACCTTCTGATAATAAATGACAGAATTGGCATGAGCTGCAGTTTAGAAATAAGATCCCCTTTCCTTGACATTGCTCTCTTTGATTATCTTTTCTCTTTTCCAGACAGGATGAAATTCACTTCATTCAGGTTGAAACCCCTGTTAAAGAAAATCGCTGCAGGCAAACTTCCTGAAGAATACCTCAAGGCACCTAAAAAGGGATTCGATTTACCGCTTGGAGCATTCTTCAGAAATATCAAGAACAGATTCGTTGACGAGCTTCTATCAAGAAAAAGGCTTCAAAAGCATAGTTTGCTTGACATTGACAAAACAGAAATGATACTTAAGGAACACAGAAGTGGCAAATTCGATCACAGCAGGATTATTTTCACATTAATCCAGTTCCAGATTTGGTACGAAAAATACTTCATTTAGAAAATACTCTTTAATAGCAATCCACCTTGATATACCATCAATGAGATAATATAAGCAATCGTTGTTGTATAAGCAAAGGTGAATAGCATCCATCTCAAGCCAGTTTCTTTCAGTATTATAATCAGGGTTGCAAAACATGGGGCATAAAGCATTATAAAAATGAGTACTGAGAATGCTTTAAGTCTGTTCCAGCCATTCATGGGATCTTTAAAAACCTCTGCTATTGAACTTTCATCATCTGTTTCCCCAAGGGAGTATGCAGTACTTAAAGTAGAAAGTATTAACTCTTTCGCAGCAAGTCCACCAATCAAGGCAATATTCATCCTGAAGTCAGATCCTATATATCTTCCAGCATGCACCATGAATTTTCCAATCCTACCTGCAATACTGTTTTCAAGCCTTTCTTGTGCTTCAAGGTTATCCAGTTTCTTTATCTCATCAACATGGGACACATTGTTTCTCATGCTGTTATAATATTCCTTTCTATCCTTGCCAAGATCTGGATATCTCATCAAGAACCACAAGATTATATTAATCAACAGTATTATGGTTCCAGCTTTCTTTATGTACATCCAGGTTCTCAACCAGGTTCGTTGCATAACGCTTCTGAATGTAGGGATATGATAAGATGGCAGTTCAATTACAAAAGTTTCAGATGGTCCTTTCAATATCGTTTTTCTGATCAAAAGAGATGCTGAAAGAGCTATTATCCATGACAATACTGTTAATATTATAAGTATCAAGGCTCTTTGGTTCTCGAAAAATGCTGAGATTATAACAGCATAAACAGGAAGTTTTGCTCCACAGCTGAAAAAAGGAAGTATTGCAATTGTAGCAAGTCTCTCCTTATCCGATCTCATTATTCTTGTGGCAAGAACTCCTGGAACTGCGCAACCGCCTGTTATGCCTCCAGATATTATGATTGATATTATACTGCTTCCATGCAAACCGAACTTCCTTAAAAGTGAATCAAACAGGAATGCAATTCTTGCCATGTAGCCAGAATCTTCCAGTATTGCAATGAAAACAAACATCAAGAATATTATTGGAACGAAACCCAGTACACCTCCCATTCCTGCAATAACTCCATCTTTAATAAGGCTTTGCAGAAAATCATTGGATATTATTCTGGGAATCATATCCCCGATAAGATTAAAAGCTTTTTGAATAAGTTCTGATGGATATTCTCCCAGATCAAATACAAGCTTGTATGCAGTAAAAAGCACTATAAAAAGGATGACAACTCCAAGAGCACTATGGGTTACTACATGATCTATCTTGTCTGAAATAGTCATCTCCAATTCCCCGCTTGAAGAGGCAAAGCTGTGATAAGCTCCAGCAATAAAAGCATATCTTGCATTTGCAACTGCTATTTCAGGTCTTTCATGATACAGAGAAAAAAACTCATTATGTAGATTTTCCATGTAATCCGCGAATTTCTTTGAATCTTTTGAAATTGAGGCAATATAATCCATCTGGTAGGGATCTCTTTCAAGAAGTTTCAATGAGAGCCAGTCAGTAGAAACTGAAATTCCAGAATCAAGATTTTCAGCGAGAAAGTCCTCTATTTTTCTTTTTGAAGAAAGAATCCTTTCATTATATCTTATATTTATCTTGCCTGGATTCTGCTTCCTTAAGCTGAACTCTATTATTGCTTTCTTGAGATCATCTATACCAGTACCCTTATTTCCAATTGTTGTGATTATCTCTGTTTTGAATATCTCCTTGAATTTCTCTAAGTCAACCCTGGTTTTTCTTTCCTCAAGCATATCATACATATTGAGGTCTATTATGAAAGGAATTCCAAGCTCTATAAGCTGGACAGTCAGATAAAGATTCCTCTCAAGATTACCTGCATCAATAACATTTATCAGGAAATCAGGTTTTTCATTCAAGATGTATTGCTGCACTACTCTTTCATCAAGGCTGTATGCAGTAAAGGAATAGATACCCGGCAAATCTATGACATTTATGTTGTAACCATTATAATTAAAAAAGCCTTCCTTTTTTTCTACTGTAACCCCTGGATAATTTGCTACTATCTGATTTGTTCCTGTAAGGAAATTGAAAACTGAGGTTTTACCTGAATTAGGGTTACCTAATAAAGCTATTTTTATATCATTATTCATTATATTCCTTTTATGTTATATTAATCTAACTTATTTCAGATTTTCTCCACCCAGATTTTGCTTATCTCACCACAACCCAGGCCAATGCTGTTTACACCTGATTTTATTATCATCCTTCCGCTGAAGCTTTTCTTCATGACTATAAGTGGAACTCCTGCATATAATCCCATAGAAATCAATCTGTAGGCAAATCTATTGCATCCCCTAAATTCTCTTATAATGAAAAGATCCCCTTCTTTCAATTCTGACAATGGAATTAAAGGCTTATTGAATTCATTGTTTGCAGATGCATGATTTGGTCTCATTTCCTGTTAATCCTCCTTAATATTAGACTGCCCTAACATAATAATATCTTTATGTTTTTTTGTCAATAGAAAAAAAATCGCTTTCTATAGATGTTTGATTTATAATCATTACCAGTTTTCTCTCCTCAATGTTAGAGTTATTTAACATATAATTATTGCAATGTTTTTTGTCAATAGAAAAAAATAAGGTTTTTTAAAAAACTCTTGACAGAAAAAAACACCTAATTAATAATGGAAATCATTTTCATGAAGGAAGAGATATGCCAAGAAGAAACGGTATGGGTGCAGCATGGTGGCAAGGAAAATTTAAAGGCTGCGGTTATAGAATTACATTAAGCAGGGAAGCAATAATAGATGTCCTGACTAAAGCTAACAAGCATTTAAGTGCAGAAGATATTTATATGAGGGTACATCCTAAATATCCAAATATCGGACTGACAACAATTTATCGCACTCTAGATATTTTAGTTAATATAGGCATCATTTTTAAATTCGATTTCGGAGATGGAAGAGCTAGATATGAACTGGTAGAGAATACAAAAGGACTCAACTATCATCTTCATTTGATTTGCGTTAATTGCAACAGGATTATAGATTATACTGACTATATAGATGATGTAATAGAGCTTATTGATCAAATAGAGAAAGGTTTGTCACTTAAATATAATTTCAAGATTACCAATCATACAATACAGTTTTATGGATTTTGCAAGGAGTGTGCTGGCAAAGAATGAGTGTCTTGTTTTTTTCTCTATTAATGGAAATGGTTTTCAATATCTATAACATGATAAAGAATGATGTGCTTTAATATGATAGAAATTTCAACATATAAATTTAATATAGAATTTGATAATGAAAATTATAAGACAGGAATGAATTTAAGTATAATTAATACTAAATATCTTATGAAAGGAGGTGATTAAGATGCCAAGAGGAGATAGAACTGGTCCAACAGGTTTAGGTCCAATGACTGGAAGAGCAGCTGGTTACTGCTCTGGATTTTCAACGCCCGGATTTATGAATCCAGTCTCTAACAGAGGCGCTTTAGGCAGGGGAAGAGGATTCAGTTTTGGTGGCAGAGGTTACAGACATATGTACAATGCTTTTGGGACTCCTGGCTGGTACAGGATGTCTATGGGATATCCTGCTTTTGCTGGACAGGTAAACCCATATCCGAATCCTTATGGCACAGAGCTTAATCAGAAGCAGGAAGCGGAAATCCTGAAAAATCAAGCAGAAATATTGAAAAAAGAGCTCGAAGACATACAAAATCGAATAGAAACCCTGGAAAAAATGAGTACACAAGAATGATGATTATTTTGATGGGGAGTAGATCACTAGTTTCTATTCCCCATCAAGAATTTTAAAGACGGAGGACAAGTTTATGAAAATAGCAATTTCAACAGATGGGGATTTCGTATCTGCTCATTTTGGCAGATGCCCATCATTTACTATTATTGACATTGATGGCGAAGAGATAAAAGAAAGATTTGTAGTTGCAAATCCTGGACATCAGCCAGGATTCATTCCTCAATTCTTACATGAAAAAGGGGCAAAGACAATTGTTTGTGGTGGCATGGGTATGAGAGCAATTTCCATTTTTGAGGAATATGGTATTAAAACAGTGGTTGGGATAAGTGGAAAAGTGGACGATGTTATTGAGCAGATTAAGAAAGGAACTCTAAAAGGTGGCGAAAGTCTTTGTAAACCTAGTTCAGGCAAGGGATATGGTCTGGAAAAAGAGGAATGTGATCATCCACACGAAGAAGATTGCAAACACTAAGGGAGGAATGAATTATGAAAATATGTGTCACTTCTGAAGGAAATAATCTGGATTCTAAAGTGGATTACAGATTTGGAAGGTGTCAGTATTATATTATTGTTGATACGGATACCATGGAATTTGAAGCTATAATGAATTCAAATCTTGAAGCAATGGGGGGAGTGGGAATTCAATCTGCTCAATTAGTTGCTTCAAAACAAGCTAAAGCTGTTATTACAGGAAATGTCGGACCTAATGCATTTCAAACATTGCAGGCAGCAGGTATAGAAATTTTTACAGGTGCTTCAGGCACAGTCAAGGAAACAATTGAAAAGTATGGAAAAGGTGAACTATCATCGGTATCTAGTCCAAGTGTTGGTTCAAAAGCGGGTATGCCAAATAAAAATAAATGAAAATTGAAATGGAGGTTAATATGCCAGGCTTTAATGGAACAGGTTCTTCTAAGCAAGGACAGGGAAGAGGTAAAGGTATGGGAAGAAAAGGAAATAGAGGGAGAAATTCTGCAAATCTTTCTCAAGTCAGTATGAATGATTTTTGCATTTGCCCTAATCCTGCATGCCGCGAAAAAATACCTCATCAAGCTGGTATTCCCTGTACTGAAATGAAGTGCCCCAAATGTGGTGCTCAAATGATCAGGGGATAGAGGAATAAATCTTTTTAGATAAAAGGATACTAACAGTATGATTATAGCCGTAGCTAGTGGAAAAGGTGGCACGGGAAAAACCACCGTTGCTGTAAACCTTGCTTTATCCATGAAAGATGATTGCAATGTTCAATTTCTTGATTGTGATGTTGAGGAACCTAATGCACATATTTTTTTGAAACCTGTTATAAAGGAGCAAAATAAAGGATATATACCTGTTCCTGAAATAGATGAAGCAAAATGCAATTTCTGTGGCAAATGTTCCAAGATTTGTGTCTATAATGCAATAGCAGTACTCCCACCACAAAATTTTAAAAAAGGGACTACTTTAGTATTTAATAATCTCTGCCATGGTTGTGGTGCTTGCAGCAATCTCTGTCCTCAAAATGCTATAAAGGAAGTACATAAAGAAATAGGTATTATAGAGAAAGGGGATAGTGATAATATAGACTTTATCCATGGCAGGCTTAATGTTGGAGAAGCAATGGCTTTACCACTTATCCGGAAAATCAAGAAAAATATCAGTCTTGAAAAAATTGCTATAATTGATGCTCCTCCGGGAACATCTTGTCCTGTTGTTGCATCAGTCAAGGATAGTGATTATACAATATTGGTAACCGAGCCTACACCATTTGGGTTAAACGATTTGATTTTAGCTGCAGGGCTTGTTAAGAAATTAAAGATACCTTTTGGGGTAGTAATTAATCGCTCTGATATCGGGAACAGAGAAGTGGAAGAATATTGTCAGAAAGAAAATATTCCAGTTTTAATGAAAATTCCTTTCAGCAAAGATATTGCAATTAGCTATTCAAAAGGAATTCCTGTAATAGAGACTTTCCCTAAATATATAGTACACTTCCAGGAAATATTCAATAAAATCAAGGATTTTACCAGTAATGTATAAAGAAATAGTTGCTCTAACATCGGAATTGAAAAAGAATTATGGCGAGATTATTGCCATTGACATTATTAATGAGCAAGTATTTGCAGCAAATATCTTACTTGATTTGCAACTGTTTCTTATTGGTTTTGCATTTCTTTTTATTATTCCGTCTATAACGTTACTTAAAAGAAAATTCAAATAGGGAATTATATGAAACAAATAGTTGTAATTAGTGGAAAAGGTGGTACAGGTAAGACAGTAATTACTGGAGCATTTGCTTCCCTGGCAAAAAAAGCGGTCATGGCAGATTGCGATGTTGATGCTGCTGATTTACATTTACTGCTACAACCAGATATAAAACAGCGACATGAATTCAGAAGTGGAATGGTAGCTTCTATTGACAAGAGGATTTGTAAGGAATGCGGTGAATGTATTGCAGTTTGCAGATTTGATGCAATAAGTCAAGACTTCATAATAGATCCTATTTCTTGCGAAGGCTGTGCTTTTTGTAGCTATATTTGCCCTGTCCAGGCTATAAAAATGAATGAGAGTATTTCTGGAGAATGGTTTATTTCCGAAACACGTTTTGGTCCTATGGTACATGCAAAACTTGGTATAGCTGAGGAGAATTCAGGAAAACTTGTTGCCCTGGTAAGAAAGCAGGCAAAGGATATAGCTGAGAGGGGTAATCATGATTGGATAATTATTGATGGAGCACCAGGAATAGGATGTCCAGTAATAGCATCAATCACGAATATAGATTGTGCCCTGGTAGTAACTGAACCAACACTATCGGGCTTGCACGATGCAATAAGAGTAATAGATGTAACAAGGCATTTTGGTGTTGCAGCAAATCTAGTTATAAACAAATTCGATTTAAATATCGAAATGTCGGAAAAAATCGAAGAATATTGTAAAAAAAACAATATCTCTTTAATTGGAAGGATCGGATTTGATAAAGGTGTTGTAGAATCTATTATAGAAGGAAAAACTATAATGGAGTATCAAGACACAAAAATAAAAGAAGATATAATCAAAATTTGGGAAAAACTTCAGGATTAAAAGGAAGGAGAGTATGTGAATAAATCCGATGACAAAGAAAACCTGCCTTGTTATCCACAAGAAGTGCAGGAACTCCTTAATGATACCAAATTATTCGGAAGAATGAATGATCCGACAAGTTCTGCATATTTAAAAGGACCTTGTGGTGATGAAATGGAGTTTTATCTTGTTATTAAAGAAAACAGGATAACTGAAATTAAATATTACACTCAGGGATGCGATTACACAAAATCCTGTGCAGCAATGACTGCAAGCCTGGCAGAGGGGAAGACTGTGCAGAATGCATTGTTAATATCAGCTGGCGATGTTATTGATAGACTGAAAGGTCTGCCCGATGATCATTTGCATTGCTCAATATTGGCAGTAAGCACTTTATACCGAGCTATTGCAGATTATTTTCTCCAGGCATAAATAAGGCATCAATAAATATAATCAAGAGAGAGTAACAATAAGATAATGATTCTGAATCTTCAAGGAAACATGTTACATATCAAAAATGGTTATAATCTTGTAAATATCTCAGAGATTTCTTCTTAATCATAAGATAGCATTTTCAGAAAAGCTCTTCCTGGGGAATTCCTAGACCAGCTTTTTGTTCAGATGAATGAGGATCAGGAGGACTTTGAAGAATCTTTTTCAGGATATCATATAGATTCTTTGGTTCATCAATCTCAAAAGCGGTATGCAGAACCAGAATAGGTACATAAGGTCCCTTGAGGACAGGCATTTTCAAGGCATCCTTCTCAGTAGTTATTATGAATTCAGCTCTTGCCAGTCTTGCAGCGGAATTTATTATCTGCATATCATCTTCATTATAAGGATAATGGTCAGGATATGAAAGAGTTTTCACAAGTGCTATCCCTGCGTCCTGAAGCGTCTGATAGAAAGAATGAGGACTTCCAAGCCCACAAACAGCCATAACTTTGGCATCCCTCAACATTGTAATATCAGCCTCCAGGGAAACATTCAATCCGCTTATGCTAAGAGGCTTGTATCTTGCCTGACTGACATAGCTGAATATGAAATGTTGTTCAAGGAATTCCCTCAGAAGTGGTATATTCTGCTTTCCTGAATTATCAAGGATCAGCACAATCTGAGCTCTTTCAAGTCCATCAATTGGTTCCCTCAATATGCCTCTTGGGAAAAGATGCTTGTTGCCAAAGGGTTTTTCTGCTGAAATCATAACCACTTCAAGTGTCTTCTTTATATAGCATGATTGAAAGCCGTCATCCAGAATGATAACCTGAGCTCCAAGTCTCTCTATAGCATAATTGCATGCAGCTATCTTGTCTCTGGAGACAACAACAGGAACCCTTACAAGTTTTGCTGCCAGAAGATAAGGTTCATCTCCTACATCCCTCCAGTCCTTGTTAATCCCCTGCCCATCAGATTCAACAACCTGGACTATATCACTGTAGGCATCAATATTGGGAGCTCCATATCCTCTTGTAATTATGCATACCCGAAGATGAAGCTTCCTTGAGATGTAATCTGCAAAATACTCGACGCTGCTTGTCTTGCCTGTTCCTCCCAGAGTGAGATTTCCAATGCTTATCACTGGGACTCTCATTTCTGCAAAAGTAATGAAACCAAGAGAAAAAACTATTTTATAGATATAAAGATAAAGCCGGTAAATATATGATGCAAGAAGAGCAATAAAACGGAGAATGCTAAGTCCTATACTTGACTTATGCTCGTCCTGAATATCGCGAAAGAGGCTAACCCATTTTGGGCTTATCATGTCTTCTGTCTTTTCTTTTTTGCAGCTGGAAACAAAACATTATTCAGGATAAGTCGATATCCGGGTGAGTTTTTATGCAAGTCCAAATTTGTGGCATCCTCTCCAACCATGTGCTTGAAATCCTCTGGATCATGTCCCCCGAGAAAAGCAAACATCCCTTTCCCCCAGACTCCATGAATATATTTAATTTCATCACTTCCAGGTACATCTGCAAGAATAATTATCCTTTTTTTTACGACCCGCTTATGAAAACCTGTTGTCTGTCCTAAAAATCCCTTCAAGATTTTCTGGTGGCACTGGGTTAACATTGTCGGGACAAAGTCCAGTTTAGCTGAAAAACTGAAAAGAGAAATCCTTTCCCCGTTTTCACTTCGCCTGTTTGCTTCCTCACTGACATCTATATCAGAGAACCTATAAATATATGGATCATAGCATAACTTGAAATTCTCGAAAGCAAGGCATTCATTAAATGCCAGTTTTGAATCAGCTTCTCTGTCAAATCCATCTCCATCAAATTCTTCCGATACTATGTCTACTCTTTGTGCAGCAAGAGCAATATCAAGAGTCTCTGTTGCACTGCACATTGCAAAAAGAAACCCGCCCTTCTCTACAAATTCCCTTATTGCAAGTACTATAGCCAGTTTCAGTTTAGATACTTTTGCAAAACCCAACTCTTTGGCAGTTCTTTCATTTATTTCCTGATCCTGCTTGTACCATTCATAATCCTTGTAAGTAGAATAGAATTTCCCATATTGCCCTGTGAAATCCTCATGATGCAGATGCAACCAGTCAATATCTTTAAGTTGCCCTTCCTTCAGTATTTCTACATCATACAAAGCCTTGTAAGAAATCTCGGCATATGTCAATGCAAGTGTAACAGCGTCATCCCATGGTTGCTTGTTTGGTGGAGTATAAATACCTATTCTGGGAGCTTTCTCTAAAATCATGTCCTCCATATTGCTTTTCTCAATTATCTCAACAATTTTCTTGAAATCTTCTTCAGCAAGTTCTTCAAAAGAAACTCCTTTTAAAAGTGCCTCCTTCTTAATCTCATCACTTGCTGGAATGAGAAAACTCCCTCCCTTGTAATTCAGAAGCCAGTGTATCTTGCTCCCTTTTTGAAGAGCCCTGTAAGCAATCCCATAGGCTTTCAAATGATTGGTTTGTTCAGCATCCATATTTATGAAAACATATTGAGCTGAAAGTGATCCCTGAAGAAATAGAATCATAGATATAATAAGATAAAATCTGTTCAGGAATTTGAAGAAAGAAAAATTAATCTGGTAACCTCACCAAGCAAAACATTGATAAAAACAAAGCAAATTGCTCATCAATCAGAAATTCAATTCCATGAAGCTATTGATTGTTTCTTATGTCAAGTGATTATAGGAAAATCTTTTGCATCTTTCAGAAATCAATGCCAATATATCCGCTTATTGAAGATTTGTTATCAGTGCTGTTTGCATTCTTCAAGCCTGCGTAGTATCCCTTTGTATAAAACTCTATAGCAATATTAAATGTTTTTGAACTGTTCCTGTTAATCCCTTTTTCAATACCGATTGATGTGCACATGAAGTCAGGGAATTTCCTGATGACTTTACCGGGTTTCAAATTCATTTCAAAATAGACATTCCCCTCGATATTATCGCTGTCAGAGGTTATCCCACCAAGAAAATTCATACCCGAAATAATTTTACCCCAATATTCAATCTGCAAGCTTCTCGAACGAATAAAATAGTCAGTATATGCTATATCTGAAACAGAGAGGCAGATAAGATTCTCATCAAACACTGGCATGCATAATCCAATATCTGAACTGGCTGAAATACTTTTTTTCTCATCCTCATTATTGAACGAAGTAATTGCAGGTTTCATACTTACCCCAAACAAGAGAGTTCTTAAATTATAACTCCAAATTATTCCAGATTCCATCTGCTGTTCTTGCTTCGTATCCTCCTTGAAAGACTTGCCCTTCAGCATGAAAGAAAAACATCCAGCATTTCTTGTTTTTCTGGAAAACATGAAACCAGTTTCCTGAAAACTATCTGTCTCAGAGTATTGGGTGCTGACTGAATAACTGCTTACAAGTGCAAATAATGCCGGATTATAAGGTGCATCACTAAGTTTTTCTAATGGTCCATCTGATGATAAATCAGAATACGAAATCAAAAGCAAGATCAATGAAGTTGTTTTTGCGCAAATTCTCATAAATACGAATTTTGATGGTTTTTATTGCCGAAGAGGGGATTTGAACCCCTACAGAGATACTCTCCACTAGACCCTGAATCTAGCGCGTCTACCAATTCCACCACTTCGGCAATAGCAATATCCCGCATAAGAAATTAGCTTGCCCTTTTTAGTCAAGATAAAATCCTTCTCCATAATGAAAAATGATAAAATAAAACCTATAATGAGGAACAGAAAAGCCTTTTCGCTTTATACAATAATAGAGCATTTTGAAGCAGGTATTGTGCTTGTAGGGACTGAAGTGAAATCAATAAGGGATTCAAAAATCGCTTTCAAAGACAGCTATGCAAGATTCTATGATAATGAGCTGTTTCTCGAAGGTTTTTATATAGCTCCTTATGAACAGGGGAATTTTTTCAATCATACCCCTGAAAGAAAGAGGAAACTCCTGCTTACAAAAAAAGAACTGAAAAGACTAAAGAACAAAGTTGAAGAGAAGGGATTTACAATAGTCCCCCTGTCCATTTACCTGAAAGCAGGTCTTGTCAAGGTTGAAATAGGTCTTGCTCAGGGGAAAAAGCTGTATGACAAAAGGGAAGATATAAAGAAGCGGGATCAGCAAAGGGAAATGCAGAGAGACTTGAAGGAAAGCCTGAAAAAGAGATATTAGACTGAATTTACAATAACTTTATTTTGAAAATCCCGTTTATACCTATTTTGTCATGGATAATAATCACGCTGGATATAATATCATCTATCTCACTTGTCATATCCAATGCTTTCTCTACATCAGAATTATCATTTATCATGTTGCATATTGATGTGGCATATGCATCAGCAAGAGCTGCATTCCAAGATACAATGGTAACTGCATCTGCCTTCCCGAAACTCAGGGAATGACCTACTGTAGCTGATGATGTGCATATTCCCAACCCCTTATCTAGTGTGTCTATTTGAAGCCCTATTTTCCCGGAAAGAGGTGATTTTCCTGCATAAACAGACAAGGTGATACTGTCTTTTATATAAAGCCAGATATCACCCCCATTTTCTACAATTATCTCATTTATCATGAATTCATTAAGCAAATCCCTTGCAATTCGCTCTGAAAATGCTCCAGCTACTGCTGCCATCGGTCCTACGTCTGCCTTCTGAGAAGCTTTTATCATCTCGATGGCTATAGGTGGAGCATCCTGAGTTTCCTGTAATGGTTCCAGGCTTGTTTGAAAAGAGGGATTGCTGTCTATGTAAGCATCAAGTTTATGCCTCAATTCCCTTGTTCTTTCAGAAGCGAATTTCTTCATTTTCTCATTATATGAAGATGAATCTACTGCTATCCATAAATCTGTCTGAAGATATCTGGCTGTAAATGTAATGAAGCGTCCTTCTCCAGGATTATTCCTATAAAATCTTTCCATTTCAATTCCCGAAGCTTACTTCAAACAGGCTAAGAGGACATGCTTCAGCACATAATCCACAAACAAGGCATTTTTCCTTGTTGAACACAATCTTCCATGTTTTCTTGTCAATTGAAAGACTGCCTGTGCAGCAGACAGCAGTGCATGAACCACAATAAATGCAATCTTCTTCCCTGAAGTGGATTTTCCTGTCTACATTTACTACTTCGACATTCCTGCTTTTAAGATAGTTTATACTTTTCTTGATTGTCTTCTCATCCCCTTCCATTTCCATAAGCAGATTGCCACCCTCTTCAGGATAAATTTCTGCCTTCAGGATGTTTACAAGAAGATCATAGTTCTTTATGAGGAAGTAGGTTATTGGTTCTTCCACATTTCCTTCCGTGAAGTTCAATATCAATCTCTTTTTCATTTCATTCACTCCTTATCTTCAGGCTGTTCAATGACGTATTGAAAGGCAATTGCTGGACTGGTTCGTTTATCTGGAACTTATCCTTTTTTATCCAGTTTTTCAGTGTTTCAGCAATCTGCCTTGCCTTGAACATGCTTGACATGGATGCTGTTCTTATCCTTTTTCCATTTAATTCTATAAATCCATCCTGAAGAGCCTTGTAATTGGTTCTTCCTATTTCTGGATGTCCGCTGGTTCCATAATCACAAATTATTGTCTCAATCTGCTCATTTCTTACAGATACGGATTTGGCAATGTCTTCATCTATCACAGGAATGGGTATTCCAATACCGATGAATATGCTTACACCGTATTTCCTGTAATATGCAGCTTTCAGGAAATCAGGTGACATTTCCTTCAGATTCCCGATAACAGAAAGGGTTGCTGCATTTGATACTGGAATTCCAAGTGAATTTCTTGGTTTTTTTGTGTTAAACTGGGTCCCATTCCATGCAACAAATCCCTTAGCTCCACTCAAGAATATTGCTGTTCCAATGCCGATTGTTCTCAGCTCTGGATCATTCAGCAACGGACTAAGCTCTCCTGAAGTAGAATATGTTGCATTCCTGTAATTGGGAAATAACATGCCCATATAAGTATACAGTGTCTTTTTTGAGCTGTTAACTGCTACTGGATAGTTCTGGTAAGCATTTCTTGGATTGAAAAGAATAATCTCGTTTACTGTTTCCTTGTTTATTATTGTCTCTATTTCCTTTCTTGGATAGCAGTCAGTACCGCAGCTCGTTGCTTTCAGCTTTATATCTTTGCCCGACAGGAGCTCCTCTATTACATGAGCTCCACCGTAATCCGTCCTGTCCATAGCGGTCTGTGTAGCTCCCAGATATGCATCAACAGCAGCTATCCCTCCATATGCAGGGACATTATTGAGAAGAACATTCTGCATCCTGATTGGAGGATCTGAATGACCGAAATTGATGAATACTCCTGACGAACACATCGGGGCGAATGTTCCTGTTGTTACAACATCCACCTTTTTTGCAATCTCGGAAGGTTTCAACTCCAGAGACATTCTTGATACTTCTTCAGCAGTAAGTACAACTGCCTTGCCATTTCT
Source organism: Candidatus Coatesiibacteriota bacterium (assembly GCA_016927185.1). Taxonomy (GTDB): domain Bacteria; phylum JAFGND01; class JAFGND01; order JAFGND01; family JAFGND01; genus JAFGND01. Next base: position 641 of record JAFGND010000036.1, on the reverse strand, counting down.
TATTTTCTCGTTTATCTCATCAAAACTTTTTGCTGTGCTCATACTCCCTCCTTTGAAATATGTAAAAAGTTTGAAAACTGAAAATGATTTGAAGAACTTGTTGATTGTTTGAAAAGAGAAGACTGTTTGAAAGATTTCCTGAAAAAGGATATATCAGCTGGTTTGAACTATTTTTCTCCCTCTGTTAATTCAACTTCTGCACACGTTTCAAAAATGGCTAATACTGTCAAGAAAAGAAAATAATTCTATAATCTAACCCCTAGACATCATGGACTGAATTGTAAATCTCACCCCTAGCCCCTCTCCTGCAAGGAGAGGGGAATGATGGATTAGCTGCTAGCTTCTTCCTTCTCCTTGGGGGAGAAGGATTGAGGATGAGGGCTAGGAATAAAACCTTACCCTCTGCCAATTTGCATGAACCTCACCCCTATACCCCTCTCCTGCAAGGAGAGGGGGGAGACTCTTACATTTATAATTTTCTTACCTTAATAATTATATGGAAAACCTTAGATAATGATTTACTGATAAGAGTCTGATTTTAATTATGAATCAGTGAATTATATAAAACATAGCTTCTCACTATTGTTTATTGATGCATACAGGAGATATGAATCTCAGTATATAATTATAAAGAAAAGGTC
>JAFGND010000035.1 GCA_016927185.1 Candidatus Coatesiibacteriota bacterium | reverse complement strand
TAATTTTATCGGTGGCAGCTTGTTTGTTGGGGGTATATACTGGTATACTTTTGTAAAGGAAGATAAATAACCCTCGATTAGTTGTCTACTAACTGTATAACTTCCTTTAATGCATCGGTATTTGCTGGTCATATTTTTGATGCTTTTTACTAATTGTAATAGCAATTCTAGTAAATCGATAAGATTCAAGGAATTTTGTGTTGTTATTCTTAAACCTGCTGAGTTCAGCCATGTTTCAGATAGAAAAGAAATCCTGCAGATAATACTAAAAAGAATACAAGATAATTTAAACCAGATTCCAAAGACAGGAAATGAAACCAGATTTCCGAAAGCAGATAAGAACCATGAATTCATTAAACCAGACAGTCTGCTATTGCTTAATGAAAAGACCAGAATAGAAAAAGTATCTCCACATTTCATGTTGAAAAACTTTTGCGAAAAAACAAGATCAGAAAACAAGGGAATACTCCTTGATCCTGCACTAGTTCTCAAGATGGAGATTCTCTATTTGTATATAAAAAAACTTAATCCTGCTGCTGGAATATACATTTCAAGTGGATATCGTAGTTTAAAGGAAAATTATGAAATAGGAAACAGGACAAAATTCTCCATGCATCAATTCGGAAAAGCAGCAGATATATATATCTGCAAGGAAAGTAATCCTGGAAGATATTTCATTGATATAAATGGCGATGAAAAGATAAACAAGAAAGATAGATGGATGCTGATGCATCTATTATGGAAAATAGAGAATGAATTTCCAGAGCTTTGCGGCTATAACCAGATCTATAAAAGACATGTACATACAGACATTAGAGGTGAAGAACATCCTACCATGCCGAAATCATTAAACAAGAGGAAAAAAATCATTAAAAAGGATCTACAAATGAAACTGAATTCTCTTGGAGGACGTAATGATATCATAAATGACTTGAAATCAGTTTTTAAAATATAGTTCTTCAAAATCTAAATTATTCTGCAAATATGCTGCTTTTACAGTATTATACATAAGACAGTAAATTGTCATTGGACCAACTCCCTTTGGAACTGGAGTTATCCCTTCAACAACAGGATGTACACGTTCAAAACAGACATCTCCTATTATCTTTCCTTCTTCCAATCTATGAATTCCAACATCTATTACGAATGAGCCTTCCTTTACGAATTCTTCTGTTACTAAAGCTGGTTTCCCGATTGCAGCGAATAAAATATCCGCTTCCTTGCAGATCTCCTTCAAATCCCTGCTATAGGAGTGACATAATGTTACACTTGCGTTACCATAGTCTGCTTTGGATGATAACAATGAAAATAATGGTTTTCCTACAATATTACTTCTACCTAGCACGACTGCTCTTTTTCCAGATGTTTTTATTCCATAAGCTTGCAGTAAAAAGCTTATTCCTAAAGGTGTACAGGGAATGAATCTAGGTCTTCCCTGATTCAAGAGACCACTATTAGCAGGATGAAAACCATCAACATCTTTCAATGGAGAAATCCTGTCTAAAACCAAATCAGCATCAACACCTGATGGAAGAGGGAGTTGCACTAATATCCCGTTTATTGCAGGATCTGAATTAAGCTGGTCTATCAAATTCAAAATCTCAGATTGATTAGCTTGCGGTTTTAAAGTGCATGATTCAATACCAAGCTTACTACAAGCTATCTCTTTCTTGCCAACATATACTGAGCTTGCTTCATCATCTCCACAAAATATTACTGTCAATTTCGGCTTGAATGAGATACTGCTCAATCTATTACATATATGCTCTTTAAGAATATTGACTACCGGTTTTGCCAATATCATTTTATTCATAAGTTCAATCTTCATCATCTTTATCTCCAGAAAGACAAATTTTAGGACCCTCATATATGAAATTCAGTCTGCTTAAACTCAAGCATTTTCCTGTTTCATCATCTATTTCAGCAATCAAGCCATTAAATCTGAGATCCTCTGATGCAATTTTATACCTGACTGGCATGCCTGTTATGAACTTTTTTATGCTTCCTTCTTTGCGCATACCTATAACTGAATCAAAAGGACCTGTCATTCCTACATCTGTAATAAATCCTGTCCCTTTAGGTAGTATCCTTTCATCAGCTGTCTGTACATGAGTATGTGTGCCAATAACAATGCTTACCCATCCATCAAGAAAAAAACCCATAGCTTGTTTCTCAGCTGTAGCTTCAGCGTGAAAATCAACAATTATGATTCTTGTGTTCTCTTGTAACAAAGGTAGCAATTCTTTCATGATCCTGAATGGACACTCTGATGTATTCATATATACTCTACCGATTAAATTAACAACTGCTGCTTTCTTCAGATCAGCTTTCTTGATTGACTGGTATAAAATGAAACCTTTTCCTGGAACTTCCGAAGGATAATTAGCTGGTCTCAATATTCTGTTTTCTTTTTCCAGAAGATCGCTTGCATCCTGTCTGTCAAATATATGATTACCTGAAGTTACTATATCCACTCCATAATGTAGAAGCTTGCCATAGAGGTTTCTTGTTATGCCAAAACCACCAGCAAGATTTTCTCCATTTGCGACAACCAAGTCTAATGAATATTCAGAAACTAGTTTGGGAAGAACATTAGCAACAACTTCTCTGCCAGGTTTCCCTATTATATCGCCTATAAAAAGTAATCGCATTATTTTGCAATATCAACAGCTCTTATTTCCCTGATTACGGTGACTTTTATCTGCCCCGGATATTCAAGCTGTTCCTCAATTTTTCTTGCAACTGTAGATGCTAAAACGAATGTCTCTGCTTCATCAAGATCTTCGTTTTTGACTATTATTCTTAACTCTCTCCCTGCTTGAATTGCATATGCTTTTTCAACTCCCTTGAAATTCTCCGCCAGATCTTCCAGCTGAGTCAGTCTCTTGATATATGATTCAAGAGTTTCTCTTCTTGCTCCAGGTCTTGCACTGCTTATTGCATCAGCTGCCTGAACCAAGACTGCTTCAGCAATTAGAGGCGGTTCTTCTTCATGGTGAGAAGCGATTGCATTTACAATACTGTTAGATTCATCATGTTTTTTTGCCAGTATACTCCCTATTATTGCGTGAGTTCCCTCCATTTCTAAATCAACTGCCTTACCTATATCGTGAAGCAATCCCGCTCTTTTAGAAAGATTTATATCCAATCCAAGTTCTCCTGCCATAAAACCACATAGATATGCAACTTCTTTTGAATGTGATAAGCAGTTTTGACCATAACTTGTTCTGTAATGGAGTTTCCCTAATAATCGAACTATATAAGGATTGATCTTGCTTATACCAAGTTCAAAACATGCTTCTTCACCTTTTTCTTTAAGATTGACTTCCATTTGTTCAGTTATCTTCTTGACTACTTCCTCTATTCTTGCAGGATGAATTCTTCCATCTTGTATCAATTTTTCCATTGAAAGCCTTGCGATTTCCCTTCTTACCGGATCAAAAGCACTTAATGTTATTGCCTCAGGCGTATCATCAATAATAACATTAACTCCAGATGCTTTTTCAAATGCTCTAATATTTCTTCCTTCCCTTCCAATTATTCGCCCTTTCATTTCTTCGCTTGGAAGGCTGATAACACTAACTGTGGTTTCAGTTACCTGCTCACTGCTGCATCTTTGAATTGCAAATGTAATAATATTCTTTGCTTCTCTTTCTGCATTTGTTTTTGCTGTTTCAATGATTCTCTTCTCCATATCAGCAGAATTCCTTCTGACTTCATTTTCAAGATCAGCTAACAGAAGCTTCTTGGCTTGTTCTTGATTTAAATTGGATATTTCTTCTAGTCTGGCTAAAGCCTGATTTATTAGAGTTTGATATCTAGCTTCCTCTTCCTTGAGTTTCTTTGTTAAGGAATTGATTTCCTTCTCTTTCTTGGAAATTTGCTCTCTATCTCTATTCAGGAAATCCTGCTTCCTTTCGATTTTTGATTGCTGCTGCAAAAGTGATTTTTCAAGATTTTGTAAATTTTCTTTTTCCTTGAATATTTTTTTCTCCAGCATATCCTTTTCAGCAAACCATTTTTCCTTAACTTCTAGCAGATAGTCTCTTTCCTTGGATTGGAGATCCCTTTCAGCTTCCTGCTTCATTAATGCAATTTGATTTTTTGTTCCCTGAATCTTTAAATGATTATAGAAGTATATGCCCAGACAACCAATAATAACTCCAATTATCCCTGATATCAAATAATATATATATTCCACTTAATCCTTTCAAAAGAAATCCCCGCGTGTGCCGTGTGTTCGGAAATTTGAAACCTAAACCTCAGGTGGGTATCCGTCTATCTGTTCAGTAATCCCTTACAAAGGGTTCAACACTACAGATATAAACTTAAAGATCCCCAAGTTTCAAACTGTTATCTCAATATTACCCGAAACATCACAAACACTGCAGGGATAAATCATTTCTTCTTCTTTATCGGTTCTTTTGTTGAAGATTTCTCTAAAATGTCATCCAAACTCTTAACCATCATCCCAATTCTCTCATTAAGATCATTTGCAGTATGTCTGTTCTGCAGTTTTTCTCTATACAACTCATCGGCAATGTTCAAAGCTGTTAGTATTGCAATCTTTGTTGTTGAAGTAAAGGATACTAATCCGCTAGTTCTCTTCATTTGTTGGTCTACGTATTTGGCTATTCTTAAAATATGTTCTGGATCAGCATCACTGGTAATATTGTACTCAGTGCCATAAACCGTTACTTTTACTTTGTTCGACATAAGTTAAGTTCCTAACTCCTTGTAAACATTCTCTACCTTTCTAATTTTTTCTAGTATATTTTGCAAGCGTTTTTTTAATATTTCCTCCCTTTTTTCCAGATCTTCCACTTGCTTTATTTTATTCTCAAGTATTGTATTCTCACTGGTAAGTTCATTATTATTCTTAAGGCAGTGAATTATTTTCTGGCGAAGCAGTATATTTTCTTCCTGCAATTGTTCCATTTGTTTTACCAGCAATTCCACCCTTTCCTGCAAAAGCTCCAGATTGGGTAGATCATCCATTTTTCTTACACCTTATTTGAGGTTTGATTTAAAGCTTCCTTGGCTTTGTTTGCCAATTCCTCAAATACTTTTGTCTCAGAAACAGCAATTTCAGCAAGTATTTTCCTATCCAGATCGATTGAAGCTTTTGCCAATCCTCCCATAAACTGGGAATAAGAAAGACCATAAATACGAGCTGCCGCATTAATCCTCATTATCCAAAGCCTTCTGAAATCACTTTTCTTTCTCTTCCTGTCATAATGACTAAACCTTTGTGCTCTAAGTACTGCTTCTTGTACCGTCCTGTTTAATTTCTTTTTTGCACCCCAGTAGCCTTTGGCAAGTTTCTTTATTCTTTTCAGTCTATGATTTTTAACTGGACTACTAATTGCTCGTGGCATTTTATCTCCTTTTATTTTTACAAATATGGCACTAGTGTTGACATTTTTTCAAAATCAGCTTCTGAAACCAATTCTGATTTTCTCAAGTTTCTTATCCTTTTTCTGGATTTAGAAGTTCTCAAGTGGTTTTCATATGCTTTCCAGCGCTTCAAATGCCCACTAGCTGTCTTCCTCAATCTTTTCTTCGTACTCCTGTTTGTCTTCATTTTTGGCATGTTTTCCACTCCTTGGTCTTGGGCTCAGTATTACAATTAGGTTTTTACCTTCGAATTTTATCGGTGTCTCAATAATTGCTATATCAGACAGATCTTCAACAGCTTTTCCTATAAGTTCCTCTCCATTATCCTTATATACAAGTTCTCGACCTCTGAATCTTACTAAAATCTTAACCTTGTGATGATGACTTAAAAACTCTCTTGCATGTTTAATTTTGAAATCATAATCATGATTATCAGTATGAGGCCTGAGTTGTATTTCCTTCAAAGTAAAGACATGCTGTTTTTTCTTAGCTTCTTTAGACTTCTTGCTCAACAAATACTTATATTTTCCAAAATCAACTATCTTGCAAACTGGAGGATTTGCAGTAGGAGAAATTTCCACCAAATCCATCCCGAATTCATTTGCTTTTAATATTGCGTCGGGAACTGATAAGATACCTATTTGATTTCCATCCGGATCAATCACTCTTACTTCACTCGCAAGAATTTGCTCATTAATTCTTACTGAAGGCGTTTTTTCTTTCTTTAGTATAGTTAACCTCCTATCAATTGCATATTTAAATTTAGATTGTCAAATTCATGAAAAAATAGTTTTTTTGTCAATCCTAAACAAAACATTTATTTATCATGACAATCTTCTTAAGTAAATTAAACTCATTACCTCTGATATAAATTTATGTTCTATTTGAGTATCAATAAAAACTGTTACTCGCCTATCCGCCAATTATCAATCAATCTTGTTTTCCCTACTTTGGCAGCTATTGCAATTATAACTCCTTTTTCAAGAAAATCTGTCTCTTGAAGATTCTCTATCCTGAAAGCTTCTATATATTCTATATTAGTATTACTGAAACTATTGAAATGTTCAACAAGTTTTTTCTTTATAACTGAAAAATCTCTCACTCCTGAAGCAAACATTTTTGAAGATAATTGCAAAGCTTGGGAAATTGAAAGAGCATTCTTTCTTTCCTCGTTCGATAAATAGTTGTTTCTGCTGGAAAGAGCTAAACCATCACTATCTCTCAATATATCACACATTCTTATTTCTACATCTAAATTAAGATCCTTGACCATTTGTTTCAATATTATGCCTTGTTGAGCATCTTTCCAACCAAATGCAGCCACTTTGGGTTTTATTAAATTAAACAGCTTCAATACAATTGTAGTGACACCTTTAAAATGACCTTTCCTTGATTTTCCACACAACTTGTCAGATAATTCTTCTACATCTATATAGGTTCTGTAATCATCTGGGTAAAGATCTTCTTCAGAAGGTATGAATAGCATATCTACTTTGGCTTCTTCTGCCAGTTTGATGTCAATTTCAAGATCTCTGGGATATTTGGCAAAATCCTCATTTTTGCCGAATTGCTTTGGATTAACAAATATGCTCATAACAATTGGATAGCAGTCTTTTTGTAAAGTTTCAACAAGACTCAAATGACCTTTGTGAAGAGCTCCCATTGTAGGAACAAAGCCTAAAGACTTCTTGTCTCTGCAAATCCTTCTAATTTCATTAATCTCTCTAATTATTTTCAAAATCGAGAAACCTTCTCTTGTTAAAAACCTTTACTCCATTTCCTGGACATAAGGTTGCATGTAAGCGAGTCCTACAACCATAAGTACCCAGATAAATATAACCAGTTGCAGAGGCCTGTCAGTAAGAAGAACTTTTTCAGGAGATCCTCCTTCTTGTCTATTGAAAATCAGGAATTTATACCTCAGAATGGCAACTACTACCAAGGGAACGGTAAAATACAAATTATGTATTGGTTCTGGAGAGGATTTCAATTTTGGAAATGCGAATTCAATAAAAACAGTATACAATGAATAGCAAATTATTGATGCTGAAGCAGCTACTGAAAGAATCGAATCTATTAACTCCTCACTATAATCTTTCAATGATTTCCTGTGATTTACTCCAGAATCTATATATAGCAATTCATGCCTTCTCTTGGCAGCTGCAAGAAACAATGCCAGAAAATAAGTGCAGAGTAATAACCATGGGCTTGCCTCAATAGCTGGAGTAAATTTCTTCAGGATGACAACTCCTCCCAATACTCTGAGAACAAATCCTATTGCTATATTGTTTATATCCACAATTACGATATGCTTCAACCAGAAAGAATATAGCAGATTAATTAATAAATATGAAAAAATAACATAAACAGTTAATCGAGATAATGTTATCCATGCAAGGCAAATGCTGAAAACAGCAATCAATATTGAAGAAACTAATGCAAAATGAGAATTTAAAAGTCCTGAAGCAATTGGTCTATAGCGTTTTTCAGGATGCAATTTGTCCTTTTCTTTATCCATCCAGTCATTGATTATATATATTACTCCTGAAATCATACAAAATACAAAAAAACCAATTCCTAGAGATTTAAGAATATTTATATCATCAAGTTTTCTCGTAAACATGGCAGCTGCAAAAATGAAAAGGTTCTTTGTCCATTGCTTTGGACGCATTTCCTGAATAAGATACTTGAGTTGAATTAACACTCTATTTGCCTATATCATCATCAGATCTTGGTTCTATCTTATAAGCACTGTAACTATAATCAACAACTCCCCTTACATAATTCAAAACATCATCTTTTACAGGAGTATATGAGAACTGAAAATAATCGTTAACAATAGTTTCTCCACTTCCATCTGAAATTGAAAATTCTCCGTAACCCATATCAGGATTGACTACTGTCACTTGTCCTGTAGTCACCAGGACACTCTCGTACTTTTCTGCGTCACTACTGCTTGCATTTATCTGACCTGTTGTTACCTGTGAAAAAGGAATGCTGTGCCCTTGTTCTATTACTGTGAACTCCTCAATATTACTCATTTCAGTAAAGTTATTAAATTCTTGTACTTGTCCTTTTACAACAATACTATCACCTTCTGCACAATCATATTCCGAAGCATTCCTGGAAAAAATGCAAAGACCTCTCCATGGACCTCCTGGTTTTTCACCTATAAAAATATACTGATGCCCTGAAACATCAGAGAAATTGGCAGTTACTATACCGGTAGTTGTAACTACCTGATCTTTCAAGGGAGAATCCCCTGAACTATCCTCTGTAAACTGTATCTCATAAATGGATGTATAATCATTACCTCCTGAATCATCTTTGGCAGTTGTTAATGATATTTCGTTACTCCATACTGTATTCCCTATTCCGTCAGATACAAGCATTTTATAATAATACTTCGTTTCAGGATATAGATTGGAATCAATAAATTCAGTTGTATCTCTGTCAAAGAATATACCAACTAGATCATTATCAATATCTATTCCTGATGAGTTTCCTCTATATAACTGATAGTTCTGGAAACCACCACCCTTGCTTTTTGTCCATGTCAGTTTAGCTTCCCTTGCTTTTATATCTGTTGCATTATTCAATGTGATATTTCCAGGAGGAATCCCAGTGTCTGTTGTTGAATTCTCATAGCATGATGTCATAAAAACAATCATTATTAAAGGATATATCCATTTTGCTTTCACTTTTTCCTCCTTAACTAATAATCTTCCTAAATAAAGCTATTCTCCTTCTAATATTATTCTTGAAATATGGTTCAATTTTCTCAAGTGCCTGCAATGTACTAACAACTTTATCATATTTTCCCCATCTGGTGTATAATACAGCTAAATTCCTCCATGCAATAACCTCTTTGGGCTCTCTTTTCAAGGCTTTAAGCAATATCTTCTCTGCACTCAGGAAATCACCTTTTGTAATCAGGGCTGCTGCTTGTATGCTCAACAGATCAGATCTGTCTCTACCTATCTTATGGTATTCATCTACTGTTGAAATCACTTTTTCAAGCTGGTTCTGATAGAAATATGTTTGTATAAGATTGTTCCACGCTCTGGAGTAACTTGGTTCAAGTTCTATGGCAGTTTTGAAGCATTTCTCTGCCCTCTGAAACTTCTTTGTAGAAATGAATACTACCCCTAAATCATTCCATAATTGTGGATTATACGGGATGATATTCAAGTATTTCTGATACAAATCAGTTGCTTTTTTCCATTCATTCTGTCCTATATATATTGAACCAAGACCAATTACGGCTTCTTCACATCTTGTGTCTACTTCAAGTGCTTTCTCAAAAAGAGTAATTGCTTCGTCATATCTATCCAATTCAGTGTATATTGCTCCAAGAGCAACTGAAATCAAAGCCAGACGGGTATTTTTAGCTCGCAGAGCTCTATTATAGTATTCTATAGCCTGGTCATATTCCTGTCTGTCATAATGTATATTACCGAGATCATATAGAACCCTTGGATGATTTGGATTAAGTTCAAGAGCATGCTGCAGTTTGTCAACTGCTTCATTATACTTCTGGAATGCATAATAGAATTCCCCTAGATTGCAGCAGACTTCTACATCTTTCTGATCTAGTTCGAATGATTTCTCATACATTTCTACTGCCTGATCCACTATTTCCAAAGCGATATAAACATTACCCAGTCCCTTGTAAGCTTTTGCAGAATTGGGATTGAGTTCAAGTACTTTCTTGTATTGATTTATTGCATCATCAAGTTGCTCTTCCGAAACCAGAATTTCAGCCAAAATTTGCTCAGCTTCAACAATCTGTAAATTACTGGCAACATTCTTTCCTGTTTCAGAATCAACTATAGTTGGAACAATACCACATTCTTTTCTTGCTTTATCATAAGATTTATCAAGAATATATGCTCTTGCCAATGCCAATCTAATATTTATTGATTCAGGTCTTCTGCTTAATAAATCATTATAAATTGCAAGAGCCGATTGGATCTGCCCCATATCAATATATGTTGAACCAAGCCTGAGAAAAGGCTCGTCTTCTTCAGACCAAAGAGCAGCTGCCTCTGTATAAGTATCAATCGCCTTCTGTAATTTATTCTGCTCTTTATAAAAATTAGCCAGACCCATTTTTGCTTCAATTGATCCAGACCTCACCTTGACTTGCTTTAGTAATACCTGCTCAGCATCATCATTTCTGCCTAAAAAAAGAAACAAATCTGCCAGATTCCAATAAGCTTCCCTGTGATCAGATTTTATTGCTATTGTTTTCTGAAATTCTTCAATTGCCTTATCATATTCACCCAATATTTCATAAGTTTGTGCTAAACTATAGTAACTTTCAGGATAATCGGGTTGCTTCTCTCTGGCTTGCAAATATAGAGAGATAGCTTCTTCATATTCACCAGCTTCCTTATGAGTATTTCCTTGCTTTGTTAATTCTATACCATCATGAAATTCAGGCATCTTTACCTCTTTTTTAATGCTTTATAAGTTGTGAGTTCTCTTTATTAGATTTATTCTTCTCCTGTATCACGTAATCATATATAATTTTGGATAATTCAGCAATTTGTCTTTTTGCTTTTCCAGACCTGTTTATAGGGAATCCTTTTATTAAAATGCAGCATAAATATGGACCTTTAGGCGAGTAAATAATTCCAACATCACCTACAATTGAATTCTCAGTTCCTGTTTTGTTAGCTACTGGAGTTCCAGCAGGTAATAATCCAGGAAGCCTGCCTCTTATCTTTTGTTGCAGCAAGATGCTCATCATTTCTCTCGAAATATTACTATTGCAGACTTTGTTATAATGAATCAGCTCCAGTGCTTTTCCCATATCTTTAGGTGTTGTCCAGTTTTCTCTGCCTCTATTTCTTGCAGCAAAATCCAAAATCATTCTATTCATTTTCGTATTATATAAACCATATTTTGTACAGATATAATTCACATAATTCCTGCTTATAATCCTGACTATCTTGTTTGTTGCCATATTATCAGACAGGATTATCATTAAAGTAATCAAATCAAGTATAGTGCGTTCTTGACCTACAGCATGATTTCTTTGTTTATATAAAATACCGCTTCCCCCAATTACATCTTTTTTCGTAATAGTAACTTTTTTGTCTCTTTGCACCTGTCCCTTGTTAATTTTTTCAAATGCGGCAATCATTACAGGTATTTTAATTATGCTGGCTGCAGGAAATTGAGTATTTGCATTTATTTCAACTGTACTCCTTGTTTTAAGATTTTTATAGTAAATACCTACTATACCCTGATAGCCTGATACTTCTTTTTTAAGGATATTCTTTAAAACTATATCTTCAGAAGCATATAGAATTCCGGATAAAAATATTACAACTGCTACAATTATATTCATTAGGTATAAATAGCTCCCTCCAGCAATCTATATACTATAGATCCATCTATTCTTCCCCTCACCTTTTGCATTACTTCTCCCATTAAATGATCTAGTTTCTTCCTGTTATCTCCTTTGTAATTCCTTGTATCATTATCGAGGATATCTTTTATTATTATCTTAACAAGATTTATTGATACAATTTGTATTCCCAAATTATCAAGTACTGTTTTTAAGGTCAGATTTTTCTGACAAAACTCCAATAGAATTAACGGGATTGCTTCCTTACTGAAAGCTTTTTCCTTATATGATGCAAAAATATTAAAAAGCATTTCAGAGGTTATGTTTTTAGTATCGTAACCTTTTCGTTTTAAATTCTTTAGCATTTCAGTAATAACTACCCCAACCAGGATCGGATTAATATCTAGCTCTTCTACTATTTTTTTGAAAACTGGCATCCAAATTGAACAAACTAGTAAATCCACCATATGATTAGGCAATCTAAGATCTCTCAGATATTTCCTCCTTGCCCAGGGAAGTTCCGGTAAATTGGTAATAATTCTATTAAGTCTTTCTTCGCTTATTACTGTTGGAGGCAGATCAGTATCAGGATACATCCTGTCAGGTCCTGGTAAAATTCTTTCAAAATCAGTATTACCGTTGTTCAATGCTTGCCTTGTTTCCCTGGGAATGCCTTTAAGCAACTCTTCACATCTAATGACGATTTCATTTATACCTGTTTCAACATCAGTTTTAGGACCCCAGATTATTACAAAACCATCTCTGTCACTTATTTGCATGAGTTCCTTCAATTGCTTTATTACATCCTCGGTTATATTATAAGATCTCAGATCTGCTTCAGTCATTATATTAGGTTTTCTATCAAGGCAAGCTATGACTTTTACTCTTCCAGATAATTCGTCCCTGAATCTGAGACCAGGCTGTGTGGGCTTCTCAAGTGTTTCCTTTAAACCATTAAGTTTGATCCCTTTTACTGAATCATCTTCCTTGAAGAAAATCTTAAATCCATTTGCTTTTCTTAAGTTTGGAGGGATATTGAATGTCTGGAAAGCAATTGAATTAATACCAGTTGAAAGCAGTTTATCTCTAATGGAAAGAAGATTTACTTGTCTTATTGCTTCATTGTGTGTCAATTCAGGAATTAAACCTACTCTTGGCACTCCTTTTATTTCCACTCTTGTTCCACCATTAACACTGACATTAACATCCTGTCTGACACTTCCAATGCCTCTTCTAACCTTTTGTGTCACTCTTACAATATCACCTATTAAAGCAGCAACTTCTCCTGCTTCTTTTGGAGTCAACATATCAGGATATGTAACTGTTTCTATTAGTGGAATTCCCAATCTATCAGTCTTGAATACTATATCATGTCCAACATCTTTTACTTCTCTGCATGAATCTTCTTCCAAACCCAATTGTATTATCCTTATATTCTTGTTCCTGTATGGTATTGAGCCTTCAACTCCTATTATTGCTGTTCTCTGAAATCCGGTAGGGATTGATCCATCAAGGTATTGTTTTCTTATAATATGGATTTCATCCACTATAGAGCACCCCAGTAAAACTGCTATTTCTAATGCAATATCAAGAGCTTGTTGATTGAGAAGAAATGGAGGTGTGTCATCCATCTCATATGTACATGTATATTTATGGTAAAGCTGATAGGTTATTCTCTTTTTTGTCTTAAATTCCATTAGTGCAGTTCCATCATATTCACCTAATTCTGAAAGAGTTGGACGCATATGTCTTACAATCTCTGCATCACATTTTTCATTCGTGATATATGAAGGACAATGACAGAAAAGCTTTAAATCTGTGAGTAACTGCTGATGAATTTCTAATCCCGCCTGGAAACCAATTTTCTCATAGTTGATATTCTCCACCATGTCTCCTGTTATTTTGATCTTTCCAAAATGAAATCAGCTAATGAAACCAAATCACCAGTATCTCCTGGCAGTAAAGTAAGTGCTTGTTTTGCCTGTTGAATCTCAATAGATGCCAATTTTCTGCTTTCATCCAAACCTGCTATTGAAGGATATGTTGCTTTGTTTTTGTTAATGTCCGATTTTATTGGCTTTCCAATAGTCTTTTCATCTCCTATTAAATCAAGAATATCATCAATAATTTGAAAAGCTAGACCAATTTTCTCCCCGTATTTTCTCAAAGCTTCCAATTGTTCTTCATTAGCATCTCCTATCAAGCCTCCTATAACAGAGGCTGCGGACAGGAATTTTGCAGTTTTGTTAAGATGTATAGATTTAATAACATCCAAATCATTTATAATTTTGTTTTCACTTGCCAGATCCATTGATTGTCCACCAACCATACCATCAGGACCAATTGCTTCAGAAAAACATATAATAATATTCAATATACATCTGTCTTTTAATCCGGCTTTCCATCCACTTCTTACAATATTCTCGAATGCAAGAGTTAACAGCCCATCACCAGCCAGAATTGCATTGCCTTCTCCAAATACCTTATGATTAGTTGCTTTTCCACGCCTTAAATCATCATTATCCATTGATGGAAGATCATCATGTATCAGGGAATAAGTATGAGCTAATTCAAGACTGCAAAGAAGTGGTATATATTTCTCTTCTTCTTTTTTGTTTAAGCTTAGATATGATAAAAGCGATAAAATAGGTCTCAGCCTCTTTCCACCAGCCATAACACTATATTTCATGCTCTCATATAGATAATTCAACTCCTCAGAAGGAGGAATAGCTAATATCTCATTAAGTGCTGTATCTATCCTGGGACAGTAGTATAAAAGAATGTCTTTTACTGCACGCATTCCATTCCTGTTCAAAGGTCAATTCTGTGTTGCCTTGCTATAGAGTCCTCTTTTTGTCAATCCAAAAGGGAAATTGCTTTAATAAAACACAATTACTGAAAAATTTCGTAAAAAGCATAGTCAGCAGTTATCCCTGCTGACTATTAATTAAAATGGTAAACGCCAGTAAATTATCGTATTATCTGAACTTCCAGATATAGCATATTTACCATCATTACTAATCTCAACAGAATTGACTGCAGCAGTGTGATTTGTGAAAGTTCTCACAGTGTTTCCTGAAGATATTTCTATATACCTCAAGCTGTTATCACTACTGCCAGAAAGAACAAATCTATTGTTAGGTGTTACAAAAACTGAATTTACCGAATTTGTATGACCTGTGAAGTAATTCATATTTGTATAAGTGGATATATTCCAATAACCTACTGTGTTATCCTGACTTCCTGATAATGCATACATATTATCACTTGTCAAGAAGACAGAATTAACTGGTTGAGAATGTCCAGTCATAGTTCCAAGGAGAGAACCATTTGACACCTGCCAATGACATATTCTATTGTCTTCTCCACCCGTGATAATATAATTGCTATCTGAACTGAATCTCGCCTGATTAACATAAGAAGTATGCCCACCAGTGAAATCCCTTATAAGCGTACCAGTAGATAAATCCCAATAAGAAGCATTGTTATTCTGATTGCCTGAAACCGCATAAAGATCATTTGAGCTTATATCGACAGAAAGAACATTTCCGTTATCTCCTCCAAAAGTCCTTATCAGGTTTCCTGTCGATAATTCCCAATATCTCAGAGAATCATCTGCACAACCAGTTAATGCAAAATTTCCATCCTTGCTTATGCAAACACTTAACACTGCATCAGGATGAGATATACTTCTTATTGTTGAACCGTCAGAAATTCTCCAATACCTTGCTGTCCGGTCTAAACTTGCTGACATGAAATATAATCTATCAGAACTTATGCTTACTGAATAGACTTCATCAGTATGTCCCGTAAACATTCTTTTCATTCCAGCATGAATTATTTCAAGAGTACCATCTGAATAGTCATAAGCTGTATCAGGATGTTTTATGAAACCTTCAAATAAAGCATTGAAACTAATAACTCCATTTTCATCAGTTAATTTCCTGGTAAAACTAGTAGTTCTCTGGTCATCTATCACAGCTTTTATATAAATCTCACATTCTGGCATTGAATCACAAGACCAGGTATAATTAAGATTTGCTGCAGGAATATTACTTGCAATCAGTATCTCTCCCCCAGGAGATCTATCATTATCAGTATAGAGATTCACTACTGGAGTAGTCCCCTGAAATGAGGTATAATTCCATTCAATCCTGTAGCTGAGATCCGCACTATCCCCTTGAGCAGGAGGTCTTGTTACCATGATTGATGGAGGCATATAATGCAGAATAGTCAAAGTTCCATCAGAATAATCCAATGAACTATCTGGTCTGGCAATTCTGTTTTTCATCAAGTATTTACTTGATTTAGAATAACCATCATCTATAACACCTAAAATGTAATAATCTCCTTCTGTCATACTTGAGATATTCCAGTCATAAGAGATATCAGCTGCAGGAATACCTGAAGATATCAAGGTCTCATTGCCATTTCTTACATTATCTGAATCATAATATAAATCCACTACAGGTTCCATTCCTTGCGAAGCAGAATAATTCCATCTTATTGTATAAGAAGCATCAGCTGTATCATTATCTGCTGGAGGTGCCGTTATTGTAATAGTTGGAGGCGTATAATAGTAATGATCTATTGTCAATCTACCATCTGAGTAATCATGAGCAGTATCAGGTCTGGCAATATTATTGACAATCTGACTGAAATTGAAAAACTTACTCGTCTTATTCAATATAAAGGTTTTCTTAGTATATCCATCATCTATTACTCCCTTGATATACCACGATCCATTGGGCATACTATCACATTTCCATGTATAAAGTAGTTCTTCAGCAGGAATAGAACCTCTTATTAAAACCTCTCCTCCAGGAGATACATCATTATCAGTATAAAGATTGACTATCGGGGAAGTACCTTGATAAGATGAATAAGTCCATTCTATCGTATAAGAAGTATCTGCTGTTGCTCCCTGAGCGGGAGGTCTTGTTATAGTGATATTAGGTGGAGTATAGCGTCTAACAGTTAATGTTCCATCAGAATAGTCAAATGAAGAATCTGGTTTTGCTATAAACCTCTTTGGTAAGTACTTGAATGAAGAAGTATGTTTATCATCAATTACTGCCAATACATAATATGATCCTTCTGAAAGACCTGTCAAATCCCATTCATACTCAAGACTATCTGCAGGAATTTCTGTTTGAATTAATACTTCATTTCCGTTCCTTTGATTATCACTATCATAATAAAGATCTACAACTGGTGAGGTTTCCTGGCTAGCTGAAAAATTCCACTTTATTGTATATGTACTGTCAGCAGTTGCCCCTTCTTCGGGAGGATCTGTAACTGTTATTGTTGGAGGTGTATAATAACCATGATCAATAGTCAATTTTCCGTCTGAATAGTCATAAGTAGTATCAGGTCTTGCCACGTTGTTATGCAATTTGAAGATAATCCTGGTTGTTTTTCCAGTATGCCTGTCATCAATCACCCCTTTAATATACCATGAGCCATTAGGCATAGAATCACAATTCCAAGTATATCCTAAACTATCTGTAGGGATAGCAGCTTGTATCAGGACTTCTCCTCCAGGAATTGAATCATTATCCGTATAGAGATATACAATTGGGGAAGTTCCTTCATATGTGTTATATGTCCATTCAATTCTATAGACAGAATCAGCAGTTGCCCCTTCTGCAGGAGGTTGAGTTATTGTTATTCCCGGTTTTGTATAATGCTGTAATTTAAGAGCTCCATCAGAATAATCAAATGAAGTTTCTGGCTTCAAAAGCTTTTTAATAGGTTTTGTTATATCTATGATACTTGATTTCTTAAGATAGTATCTGCTTGTCTTCATCAAGCCATCATCAATTATTGCCAGAATATAATATGAACCCTCAGGTATTTCCTTGCAATTCCATGTATAAGCTTTATCCTGAGCCAGTATATTTTCTTTTATTAAAACTTCATTAGCGTTTTGAGTAGAATCAGTATCATAATATAAGCTGACTTTTGGAGAAGAACTTCCTGGAGCATCATATTCCCATTCTATTGTATATAATGAATCTGCTTCAGCTCCACCAGCAGGTGGTTTTGTTACCCTTATCCATAATTCCCGCTGAGTCCCTGTTGTAAAATTCCATAGTGATCCACTAGCAGAATCTCCTTGAGAATCATGCGCTACTATTCTCCAATAATATTTTGTATTTGAAGAAAGATCCTCAGGAGGTTTGTAAAATGCTATTTCCACTTTCCCGACATATTCTGGATTGGATGTTGTTCCAAAATAAACGGAATACCAGAGTGAATCTCTCTGATCAAGATCATTGTTCAAATACCTTCTGTTTTTTCTCAAAGATTGTCCAAGAAGACCTCCCATTTCAAATGAGTCTGGATCTTCACACTTCCATGTCATTGCCTTGTTCAATGGAATATCTGTAGCGTTATTCTCGGGATCTGGATCATAAGGAGGATTAGGAGGATGATTATTGGCTCTTTTTGTCCTGAAACTCCATAATGGTCCTGTAATGCTATCTCCAGAAGAGAATGATACTATTTTCCAGTAATAAGTTGTATCCGGTTCCAGTACTGGATCGTATTCCTTATCCGATTGTCTTCTTGATTGACGTTGTGGATTCTGGGAAGTTCCAATATAAACATCAAATGTTGCATTCATGTCATTGCAATCCCATGAAACAAACTTATCAAGAGGAATACCTATTGCATTATTTTCTGGATCAGGATCATATGCTTCAAAATCTGCATTTGTTGTAGTAAAAGTCCATACTCTTCCAATAGTTGAATCTCCTCTTGAATCAAAGGCAATAATTTGCCATTTATAAGATGTAGATTTGGTAAGTTTCTGAGTTTCATAATTCTTATTAGGTACTTTGTCAGCTACCTTAACCATATCCCCTTCTCTTCCAAAGAAAATATCATATGTCAGATCATTCCCATCAGGATCTTCACAATCCCACCTCAAGCTCTGCTGTAAAGCATTATTACTTGATCCATCGCGGGGATTTGGATTATAAGGTGGATTTGGAGGGTGATTCTTGTTGGATCTGTCAACAATAACCTTTGAATTACTGTAGTTTTCTCCAGTAAGTCCAATTTTATCAGGGGTTTTAATATCTGTTGAAATATTACCAGTATTGTTTTTAGGTGTTAGGATTGCTCTGGTTGGATTGAGTTTACCTCTTTTATAGTTAAGGTTACTTACATTTCCATCCTTCAAGACATTTATTTCATTAACAACTTCCTTTTTATTAAGATTACTTTTCAAATTTACATTTTGAGATTTAATATTATTGATTGTTACAGGTCTTATGGATCTCGTGCTTTTTCCATCATCAATCAATGCGTATATATAATAACCCCCTTCAGGAACACTTGATACATCCCATCTATATTCTTTCCTGTCAGGATAATTCTCGATTATAGTTCCTTCAAATCCATTGTTTGGATTCTTGTCTTTATCATACTTCAATGTAACAGTACAAGTATCTCCATCAGGATCATCGCTGTACCAGCTTATATCAAAATATGTTACTGCATATGCATCATGATCCCCTGGATTTGTAATTTCAATAATCGGAGATTGATTTTCTGCTTGTCTTCCGCTTGTGAATTCCCAAATATCACTTTTCTCATTAGTTTCTCTTTCGCTTATAGCAACTATCTGCCATCTATATTTCTCATCAGGCTCCAAATTACTGACTTGAAAATATGTACTATCGAGAAAGCCTTGATTAGCTTTATATAAATTTCCATCAGTACCAAGATATACTTCATATCTGACTTTCATGCCAGAAGGATTATTCAGTTTCCATGTTAAAGTAGTAGAATTCCTCTCAAGTGTAGCCCCATTGGCAGGTGTTTCAAGTTTTGGTACATCATAAGGACCTTTGTAACTATCTCCATTTTCATCAAAAGGATTATCTCTTGCACAAGTAATAACAAATGCTAAACTGAAAAGCAAAATTACCCAAGCAACAGAACGTTTGGGCAAATTCATATCTCCTCCTTTATATCCCTGAAATTACTTTACAATAAATGAGATGCCTGTTGAGCTTATTCCCAAGCCAATACATACATAACTGAATGTCGAGTAGAGTTTTGTTTTATCCCAGTAATCATCTATATCTCTTTGTATCTTGGCATCCTTGTATTTATTATATGAACTTTGAGCAAGGATAAGAAAACCTGCTCCAACTACTGTTATCCCTATTCCACCATATCTAGTGATTTTGGGTAAACTGCTTTTTCCTTCCTTACCTTCTGATAGTTTGTGAAAAACATCCTTTTCAACCCCTGCTTCTAATCTATATTCAGCTTCATATATTTTGTAAGGTTCCAGCAAATATCTTATTTTATATTTACCAGGATTAAGCATTTCTGACATTACAGGTGTCTGTCCAATTGTTGAACCATTAACAAACACATCAGCTCTTTGAGGATGTGAGTCAAAGAAAAACCTTCCTTGTTTAATATTAGGGTCTCTCTTAGCAAATAATGTAAAATGCCTGTTTTCTGTTTTAACTGACTTTGCTTCAGTGAGATAAGCTATTGTAATATTTTGATTTACTACATCATAACCCATTTTCTGTATTCTCAGTTTATATGATCCCACTGGAATTGTCTCTGTCAAGGGAGTATACCCTAATAATTTATCATTCAAATATACTGCAGCATGATATGGATCACTAGTCACTTTCAAAACAACAATCAAGTACTTGCCGCATTTTGTGCATAGTTTTGCATTATCATCATTCTCGGTATTACAGCTCGGGCATTTAATTGTTGCATTTAGTAAAGCAGGTATCAATATTAAAAAAACTGCAATTAATCCCTTCATTTATCCCTCCTTGACAAACCCTTACTAGATTTAAGTGCAATGAATATTTCTTTAGTTTCTTTGTCAAGTTATAAACGATTTTTTATTTGAAAAATCAATATCTATTGATTATATCTTTAATTCTATTTTACAAACAAGAAACTTTTATTCAATATTCTTTGTTCTGATTTCATCTCTATGAAATAAATACCAGATGCTAGATTGATTGGAAGCCAGTGGATTATATAATTCCCTTTTCCATAATTCTCTTTATCCAAAATTATTGTGACAGTTTTTCCAATCAGATTAATTATTTTAATGCTTATGCAAGTATTCTTAGGAAGAGAAAATCTTATATTCAATAACCTGTTTCTGCATGGATTTGGATCTGCTGTCAAAGAAAGCTCTTCAGGTAAATGCTTATTATGCTTTGTATCGTTGAATCCAATTATTTCATCTGAAACAGTAAATATATCATCATTAATATCATTTACATCAATCTCATATTCTGTATCAGTAATCTTCATTCTCCCTTTTGTTGTGGGAGGAAATTTCCTTGTATCCACAGTCCATAAGAAGGATTTTTTTTGTGCCTCTCCATTACTTATGACTTTTTCTTCAAGCCATGTTGAACCATCATCAGTTGATCCATATATATTCACCTTGCTAACATTTTTGGTACAATCCCAATATATATAATATCTGTGAGAATTATAAAAAGTCTCTCCTCCTTTTGGATAAATCAATCTTACAGATCTTTCTTTTCCTATTCCAAATACTCCATCAGTTTTAGCTGCCCCGATTGAACATTTAGAACCTTCCCTTGTATGTTCACTATCAATAATTTTTATCTTGCATTGTGAGGATTCAACTTCAGGTATTATCCATTCATATGTCTGACTTGATGCATCCATGTCTTTTACGATTTCAGTCCATGAAGAAGAAGTGCCTCCATCAGTTGACAGGTAGATATTGATCTTGTTTACACCAAGACTATGCCATTCAATATTGGTTTTTTTACCTGAAACATAATACCTTGCTGGTAGTGGTGTCATATACCATAAATGATTTGTTACATCCGCTATTTCTACAAATGTTTGACCTAAATTACCTAAACTATCGGCTCCTCCTATTCTACATCTGAAATAGCCCTTTTCACCCCATTCAGTTCCCCAGCTGTTTTTCCCTATCCAGCAATTACTATAATTGTCATAACCTATTAAACAAACAGATATCAAACCTAAGTATCCAGAATTCTCATTACATTCATATATTCCACCTTTGTAATACTGGAAATCATTAAAAAACTTCATCATAGCAAAAACAGGACCCTTTGTTGCAATTGCTTCCTTCATTAAATCAAAATTGTTATTTGCTGAAGGAACTCTTGTTAACTGTGAAATGGTCTGCTGACAGTAAGCCCAGTCAGTGCATCTCTCACTTCAGTTGGCATTTCTTGCTTCGTATGGAAAACATGATTCCCAGACAACACCATTTGTTTTCATCCATTCAGCTAGTTCATAAAATCCACAACCAGAGCAATCTCCTTTAGTAAAAGTAGTTGAAACAACGTATTGCTCAGATAAATCAGGCATTATCAAGTCTTGATCAAGGAATATTTTTATCTGAGTTTCAACAGCAGCAAATGTTGCAAATGCCCAGTCAGCTTTACAATTTTTCTGATCCTTTATTGGAGTAGTAAAGTTCCTTCCATTTACATTTCTCCAGTCAAATTTTTCAGGAAATTTCCCGGAACTTTTAAATTCATTGCCATCTGTCAAATCAATTGGACTTCTTTTTATCCCCCCAAGACAATATTCCCTGATTTCTTCTGGCAATCTTGAAATACTTGTTTCACATGCAGTCCATTTTTTATTGTTTTTCTTGATATCAATTCTTGTCTTGTAAAGTTCCCAATCTATCGCTGATAATAATTTCAAATCAATCAAAAATAAGAAGAACAAAAAGAAAAGACTAGTTGATATTACTCTTTTCATTATTACCTCCTAATATAACTATAAACTTATTTGATAGATTGAATTTTTCTTGTCAATCAGAAAATATGAACTAAAATGTATTGCTTTATCAGATTATTTTAGCTTGATAAATTCAATATGGAAATCTTTTTCCTGATTATTTGCAAGGGGAGGAATCCTGATGTTTCTCCTACGCAAGGTAAGAAGCATTTATTGCAATTCTCCATTTTTTTAACAGTTTCATGATATTCATTACTTGATAAGAGCTTTGCTAAAGTAAGTTCAGGATACTTGCCCCACTTCTTTATTATCCTTGCTCCACCTTCTTCACAAGTATAAATAGTACCATCAGGATTTACGAACAAACTTATGAGAGGGAAATTGCATTTGAAAGGTTTCTGGTTTATAACCAAATCCAGGTAGTAATTAGTATTTCCAACAGGATAATCCTTATTCTTCAAGCTCTTGATTTCCTTGAAAACATCTATCAATTCTTCTTTTTTTAGTATCATCTTATCATTATAACCTTCTATTGGAGCAATAGGGAAAAACTCTACTATTACTTTGTAGAATTCTGCAACTTTCAAGATTTCTTCAATTTGATATCTGCTTACAGGATTGATTGTTGTCCAGATATTAATCCTTACTTTGCTATACTTTCTCAGCTCCTCCAGTCCTTCAAGTATTTTTTTATATAATCCTTCCACTCCCCTTATTCTATCATGATCCTCACCTATTGCATCTATTGATATTAGAGCTAAATCCAGATTTGGAGCAATTTCCTTTGTTTTTTCTTTAAGCAAGTAGGCATTTGTGCAAATCGAATTCTTCATTCCCATTTTTTTGGTATGATAGAATATTTTGTCCAGATCACTGTATAATAAAGGTTCTCCCCCCCAGGCGGTATAATTCTGTATTCCAGATCTCCTTGCATCTTCCAGCAACCTGAAAATCATTTCTAGTGACATTATATTCTCATCATCCAGGCTCCAAGTATCACAGGTTTCACATTTGCAATTACATGAAAGAGTTGGTTTATGATATATCAAGATTGGGTTTCTTTTAATAAATAAATTATGCAATGCAGAGAAGTAGTTCATATTATTACTTGTTTATATAATAAATAAACTGCCATGTAAATTCCATATAATGCATATAATATTCTATATCTATTCCTGAAATTATCCATTTCCTGGAATTTTAACCCTTCTCGCATAGTTATATATGAGAAATATATATATAAAGGATATAAAATTAACAAAGGGACAATGATATTAATGTCAACAATTTTGTTTTTTGCTAACAAAATGAGATGAATATTTGAATAGGAAAAGAGTGAAAAAGACATAATAAAAATCAGCTTTTTCCCCCAGCATATTGCATTGGTTTTATAATTGTTTATTTTATCTGCTTCATAATCTCTAATTTCATGGTTTAGATGACCTCCAACGAAAATTATGGTAAAGTATAATCCTAACAAAATTCCATTCATATCAAGATTTTTAATGAAAAGATATCCAAGCAGGAAATTTAATATGCCTGCAAAAAAGTGAATTAATGAACCTAAAATAGGTTTTGACTTAAACAAAATACGAGGATCACAATACAAAACCCATAATAATGCATTTATGAGGGATACTATAACAAGATGCTTGTTTAATACAAAGTAACCTAATAAAGCTGTGAGAAGTAATATGAAAGATAGAGTATACATCTCCTTTATAGATATTTTGCCTTCCATAAGGGGGAACTTCTCTTTGCTTCTATCCTTCAAGTCAGCTTTCAAACCTGCCCAGCTATTATATGCATAAACATGCCCTGCAAGGCAATAAGTTGAGACCAGAAAAATCAAGTAATGAAGAATATGAAAATGTTTGTGTCCCTCAGATTGCCTGGCAAAAAGCAATCCTAAAACAGGAGATCCAAGCATCAAGAAAAGTTCCAATCCTCTTATTGCTCTAAAATAAATCAGGAATTTTGAAATCATTCTTTTTGCTTTTTCTCAATCCCTATAATATCATTGGATTGGAGGTTCAGAGAACTCAAATCATCAAGCAGCTGGTATTGCTGTTTAGCCCATTCAGAGTTTGTCTCGAATTCAGCAGAAACAGCATCTAGTCTTTGAGAAAAAGTATCAGGGTCTTTTGCAGTTAATGCATCTGCTTTTATTAGTTCAATTTGATCAAGAATCCTGTTTAATTCACTTTCTACAAGCCTTGCTACTTCATTCAACTGAGATATCTTTTCTGCTCTCTTTCTTAGTATTTCAAGTCTTCCCTGAAAACTCTTTTTCACTCTCTCAGATTTTTCTTTCAAGTTTCTTCTTTCCAGAGCTTCTATCTGTGAATTCAAATCTTCTTCTTCCTTTGGTTTTATATTGTTATTTATTAACTGCCTTGAAAACAGAAGTTGATAATAAGTATTAAGAAGTGTATTCAAACCTCTTACCTTTG
The DNA here is from genome assembly GCA_016927185.1 of Candidatus Coatesiibacteriota bacterium. GTDB lineage: Bacteria > JAFGND01 > JAFGND01 > JAFGND01 > JAFGND01 > JAFGND01. Next base: position 50,960 of record JAFGND010000035.1, on the reverse strand, counting down.
ATAATTCAAGGTCCTGAGCTTCAGGATGAAGCTGATTGAAAAGTCTTACCACTTCATCTATTTTATTTTTCAAGGCAAGGAATTTGACTTTGGAATAATCATCAAGATCTCTTAACATCATATCAAGTTTTTGCTTGCCATGTTTTTCTTCTTCCTCTTCACTTGATATAAGTTCCATATTATCAATAAACCTTTGAAAACCGCTGCTAAATGTTAAAGCAAGGACTAAACCTATATCAATACCTGATGCCACCAGAAAAATTCCCAAACCCGCAAGAGGACCTCCAGCAAAAAAACCAATTATTGTCAGAAGCATAACAATTGTTAGTAACACCCAGTTTACTGGAAATAATCCTAATCCTGGAAGAGGTAACCAGCCACTAAATGCTGCCTTGAAATATTTCTTAAATCCCATTTTTATTCAATTTTCCTGAATTCTTCCATCACTTTCTTGACCGAATCCTTGAATTTTGCTTCTTCCTGTACTACAATTGGTTTGATTCCCTTGACAGGCGGTATAATATCATTGAAGACACTTTTTATGGTTCCAGGTTTTCCCCCCATCAACCAAACTCTATCAGATAAGTAAACTGCCTCGGTTATACTATGTGTTACTAGAAGTATTGTAGGTTGAATTTCAAAATAAAGATTAACAAGCAATTCCTGCATTTCAAGTCTCGTTGGCTCATCAAGAGCACTAAATGGTTCATCCATCAAGATGAATCTTGGCTTAAGGATTAAAGTCCTTGCAATTGCAACTCTTTGCTGTTGACCTCCTGAAAGTTGTGAAGGATATTTGAATCTGTGTTCAAAAAGCCCAACTTTATTCAACCATTCTTTAACTAATTCATTTTTCTCCATTTTGGAGATATTCCTGAAATCCTCATTAACCTCAAATCCAAACAATAAATTCTGTTCAACATTAAGATGGGGAAAAGATGAATACTTCTGAAAAATCATTCCTCTTTCCTTACCCGGACCTTTTATTGATTTCCCCTGTATTGTCAGCTCTCCTTCAGTTGGTGGAACATACCCATCAAAACCAGCAATAATATTTAGTAATGTTGATTTTCCACATCCTGAAGGTCCTACTATAGATATTAATTCTCCAATGTCAGGAACATCAGTTATAGCAAAGCTAACATCATATAAAGCCCGGAATTCCTTCTTTGTGCCAATCCCGAAAGTCATTCCCAGATTCCTGGCTTCCATACATATTGAAAGAGGTTTTTCATCGATTTCTGAGGTTGATTGTATGCATTCCCTGTTTTCTGTTTTATTCATATAATTATCTATTAATATTCTATAATTATCAGGGAAAAGCCAATCTGATATTTCTACAGCATCTTTTACATTCCTGGTTTGATCTATCCATGCATTAAGATCTGATTGACCTTTTGCTCTGGTTTTTGAATCTCCTATTTTGATAATTGCTTCCCTGAAGAGAGTATCATTTTTCATAAGCTCATTAGCTTTCTTCTCTATTTCATTCATAATCATTTTTTTAGATTTCTGTAGGGGAAGATAACATTACCTATCATTTTCCAGATATAATCAATTATAAATGCAATTAAAATTATACTAAGCAATACAAGATAAATATGCTCTCTTGGACCTCTTCTTTCACTAATCAATATCAAACTTCCCAGTCCATTACCAAGATTAACCATTTCAGCTAAAATTATGTATGTCCAGCCAACTCCAAATGCCATTCTGAGATTATCGAAAAGATCTCCTGCTGCAATCATGAATAAAACTTTATACAAAACCTGCCATCTATTAGCTCCCAAAGTATAAGCTGTGTTTACATAAACCTGATCCACTTTCATTGCTGAAGTAAAAGAAAGTGGAGCTAAATAGATAAAAGTTGCAAGAGCCAGGAATGCGATTTTCTGAGTTTCATCCATTCCAAACCAGCTCATAGTTAATGGTACTAATGCAGCAATAGGGAGATATGAAGTGACTGCAATCAAAGGCTCTCCTAATGCCCTTATCTGTCCAAATGCTGCCATTGTCAATCCTAATGGAATTGCAATTATAGCAGCAAAAATAAAACCAAAAAAGACTCGCTGGAGACTCCATATTGCATTTCTTGTAAGTTCACGGTCAAACCACAAACTAGGTATGCTCCTTACAACTTCTTGTGGACTTGGAAGAATAATCGGGCTTAATATTCTGTCTTCAGGATTCTTACCTAGCGTTAAAATAAACCATACAATCAGTACTATAATAAAAGGGAGCATTCCCCATAGGAAACGCTCCCAGTAAGTTCTATTTCCCGTAATATATGCCATTATTGTTCAGCTGGATAAACTGAGATTTCTACTCTTCTGTTTAATGGTTGATTAAGAGGATCATTAGGATTGGAAGGTTGATCCCAACCCAATCCTTTTGTAACAAATTTCTCAGGTGGAAATTTGTATTTCTTTATGAGAGCTTCTTTTACTGCTTTAGCTCTGTCATCTGACAACTTCTGTACAAGTATAGGATTGACTGTTCCCTTCATTGAACTATCAGTATGCCCAGTAATAAGTATTGTAGCTCTGTCATATTGCTTTGCAAGTCTTCCTACTGTCTCTATTATCTTATCAGCCTCAGGATCATACTTTGTATCAGCAACAGGCTTGCCGAATTCATCATGCTGAGGTTCATGAATATTTGCTGAATTAGGATAAAAGCTTATTCTTATTGTCTGAACGAGAAGAGGTTTTTCTGCCTGGAGTTTGCTGTAAGATGTTGATACATGTTTGGTAACATATTCGTCTTTCTGGTGCTTAAATATTCCATCTTTGTCAAGCTGTTGAATTATGGAGAAATCCATGACCTTGTCAAATGTAACATCCCCTTTAATCCTGTTCAATTCCTTGTACACCAATGTTATATTGTTCCATGTGTTTTCAAAATTTGTTGGATTATTTCTGTTCAAGAAGAAATCCTTGTTCTCGGCAAAGTTAGTGGAATGAGCATCATTGAGCATTCCTTTGATTTCTTCAGGTTTCATTTTATATCCTGTAGCCATCCATTTCATTGCCTTATCCAGGAAAACAGGATCTTTCAGTTGATCCATTGCATAGAATATACCAGCAACCAATCCTTTAGCCACTTCAGGATGATCTCTTGCAAAATCTGCCCTCATTGCCCATACATCTGCAATTACTCTGTTTGCTTGAGAGGTTGTTGTTAATATCTTTGTCCCCTTAACCTTCTTTTCTATATTATATATATCTGGAGCCCATGATACACATGCATCAATACTAGGTTCTGCAACAAAAGCTGTTGCTGCCTGGAAAGCGTCAGTAGTATACTTGGGTTTGATCGCAGAAGGCTGGATACCACTAAATATCAATAAATTATATAAGAAATATTCTGAAGGAGAATTCTGGGCTAAAACAATTGTTCTTCCTTTCAAGTCGTTAATGCTGGTTATGGTTTCCCTTGATACTATTCCATCTCCACCATTAGACCAGTCTATTTGCTGAAATATTCTAGGGGCAGTTCTAGAATCTTTCATGAGTTCTGGCGTAAATAAAACCATCATATCAAGAGTTCCCCATAAAACATGTGTCTCACCACTTGCAAATGCATCCCTTGCGGTAATGGGATTGTCTATCAGTGTTAATTCAACCTGGAAGCCATATTTCTGATAAAAAATCGATTCTTTGTTTGCCTTGAAACCATGATTAGCCGCAACAATTGGAAGCCAGCCGATCCAGACATTTATCGGGAATTTGACTATTTTTTCCTTGGAGTCCCATTTATAATTGGATGTTCCCTTGACAGGAGGTAAGATTGAACTTGGAACATAACTATATTCTGAAACAGTAGTTATTCCTTGAGGACTTACCTTTTCAACTTCCATTTTCTTGAACTTGTCCATATCCACTTTAGATAATGTTTGTGATGATTTCGGGAAAATGATATTCCTGGCAAGATATAATCCAACAAGAACAATAGCAACAATTACAAAAAGAATAATTATTTTTCCTGCTGTTGTCATTTTCACAGGTTTCTGGTCATCCATAAATCCCTCTCTTATTATATTGTTTGTAATAAATCAACTAACTGTAAACAGTTTTCTATTTTAGCAAATATAGTCAAGAAAAAGTAATATAAAATTGATTGACATATAGTAATATGATATTGTTCTTCCCTTTTCATTTTATCAAGGATTTAATAAATGTATATAAGCATGCTCTTTATTTATCTGCTTTCCACATCTCCTCTAGATAATGAATTACTTGAAGCTGTAAAGATGAATAAAATAGAAACAGTGAAAACCCTCCTTCAAAAAGGTGCCAATCCTGAAGCTTCTGATGAAATGGGATTTTGTGCTTTAACTTATGCATCAGGTTTTGGGTTTGTTGAAATTGCTGTTTTGCTTGTAGAAAAAGGAGCCAGAGTTGACTTACCAAGCAAAGATGGACGTACACCACTTCTTATAGCATGTACAAATGGTGAATTAAAGATTATAGAGTTACTCACAAAAAAAGGAGCTGATGTAAACAAAAAGGAATACCTTGGAGGTGGCACCCCATTGATGTCTGCCATTCTCCATGAACATACAGAAGCAGTTAAACTTCTTATAAGGAAAGGAGCATCAGTAAATCATAAATTAAATGATGGTACTACTCCATTAATGCTTGCAGCCAGGAATTTTCAAATAGTAAGAATTCTGCTTGAAAACAAAGCTGAAATAAATGCAAAAGATAATGAAGGTATAACAACTCTCATGATTGCCTGTGAGAATGGATTCACTAAAGTTGCAGGATTGCTAATCAAATACGGAGCTGATATTAAACTCAAAGACAAGAGTGGATTATCTGCTTTTGATTATGCAAAAGTAAATAACCATATTGAAATCATGAAGTTATTAAAGGGGATACCTGCTGATAAATAAGTTATCTTTTCTTATATATTCTTGAATATTATAGTGTTACAATATATTCATGTTCACCATCTCTTTAATTGCACAGAGAGATTCTTTCCTAATAACATTCGTTAACATTTTGAAGATTTTTTTTCGTTTTTTGCTTGACAGATGGTCTTAAGAGAAGCAAACCTGCCTTCATGTTTTATGCAAAAACCTAAATTTCTTTTGGAATTATAAGCTTGTTTTTGCAAAAGAGGGGGAAATGGGGCATGATCAGGCAGATTCGTAAACGAGATGGATCCCTTGCCGATTTCAATCAAGAAAAAATTACTCAGGCAATATATAAAGCAACGAAAGCAATAGGCAAAGAAGATATGGAAACTGCAAAAAAAATATCAAGTCAGGTAGTTTCTATACTAGGAGTCATTTATAAAGACAATAGAGTTCCAACTGTGGAAAATGTTCAGGATTTAGTCGAAAAGATGTTGATAAATGAGGGACTAGCTGATGTTGCAAAAGCCTATATCATTTATAGAGCACAGCATGAAACACTCAGGAACACAAAAGCTCTTTTCGACGATACACTTGGATTAGTGGATAATTACTTGAATCAAGTGGACTGGCGTGTGAAAGAAAACTCTAATATGGGTTATTCTCTCCAGGGATTAAATAACTTTGTTACTTCAATAATTTCTTCTAATTACTGGCTGGAGAAAGTTTATCCCCCAGAAATAAGAGAAGCTCATCAAACTGGAGACTTCCATATACATGATTTAGGTCAGTTATCAGTTTATTGTTGTGGCTGGGATTTGCTTGATTTGATAATGAATGGTTTGAAGGGAGTTTCTGGAAAAATAGAAAGCGGTCCAGCAAAACATTATTGCAGCTTGCTTGGACAAATAGTGAATTTCTTTTATACATTACAAGGAGAAGCTGCAGGAGCACAAGCTTTTTCAAATTTTGACACCCTGCTGGCACCATTCATATATTATGACAAGCTAGATTACAGAGATGTTGTTCAGGGAATGCAGGAGTTCATTTTTAACCTTAATGTACCTACAAGAGTTGGTTTTCAAACACCATTTACAAACATCACATTCGATCTTGTATGTCCATCCTATTTAAAAAATATGGCTGTTATTATTGGAGGAAAGCCCCAGGATAAAACATATGCAGCTTTCCAGAACGAAATGGATATGATAAATAGAGCATTCGCAGAAGTTATGATGCAGGGTGATGCAAAAGGGAGAATCTTCACATTTCCAATTCCTACCTATAATATAACAAAAGATTTTGATTGGGATAACAAAAACCTTGATCTTGTATGGGAAATGACTGCAAAATATGGCATTCCATATTTCTCAAATTTCATAAACAGTGACATGCATCCTGAAGATGCAAGAAGCATGTGTTGCAGACTCAGACTCGATAACAGGGAACTCAGGAAAAGATCCTTACGACTTGTTGATGAAAATTCTGATGATAGCCTAAGGCGAGGAGGAGGCTTATTTGGTGCAAATCCTTTAACAGGATCAATAGGTGTTGTTACTATCAATTTACCAAGAGCAGCTTATACATCTACAAGTGAGGAAGGTTTCTTTCAAAAGCTTTCGGCACATATTGAATTAGCGGTGGATTCCTTGAAAATCAAAAGAAAATTACTGGAAAACTTTACACAGCAAGGTCTGTATCCATATTCCAGGTTTTATCTGAGGAATATATGCTCAAGAGATAAAACATACTGGAATAATCATTTTTCCACTATTGGAATAATTGGAATGAATGAAGCCTGCTTGAACCTTATAAATGAAAGTATTGAAACTACAAATGGTTTGTCATTGGCAGAAAAAACCCTGGATTTTTTAAAAAATAAGCTTAACAACATTCAAAAAGAAAATGGAATTCTTTTAAACCTTGAGGCTACTCCTGCAGAAGGAACAAGCTACAGGCTTGCAAACAAGGATATTGAAAAATACAACAATATAAAGACAGCTGGCAAAAACCATCCATACTATACTAATTCGACACATCTGCCAGTAAACTCGAATAAGGATCTTTTCCAGTCATTACGCCATCAGGAGAAGCTTCAATCATTATATACTGGAGGTACTGTTTTTCATGCATTTCTTGGTGAAAGAGTAAATGATCTGAATACCTGTAAACTTCTTGTTAGAAGAATAGCAGAGCAATTTCATTTACCCTATTTCACATTAACACCAACTTTCAGTATATGTCCTGTACATGGTTATATTTCTGGTGAATTTGAATTCTGTCCTTATGAACATTCTAAAGAAGAACTTGATTTTTATGGAATTGAAGTGGGATAAAAGAGAGGAGCATAGATGCAAAAGAGAATACCTTGTGAAGTATACTCAAGAATAGTTGGATATTTTAGACCGATAGATCAATGGAATTCAGCAAAGAAAGAAGAATTCCATGAAAGACATATTTACGCTACAATTGGAAAAAAAGAACTAGAAGACGTCAGCTAATTGCCACTTATATCAGGAATAGTATGGACAAGCCTGGTAGACCTGCCGGCTAGCATTTCTACTGTTTTGTTCTTGAAGGGCTGCAACTGGAATTGTGGTTTCTGCCATAATTCCTATCTTCTTGAAAGCACAGACATACCAGGTTTTAAACTAGCTGAAATCAAGGACAGGATTTCAGAAAGAAAATCATTCATTGATGGAATAGTTATCTCAGGTGGTGAGCCAACTATTAATGATGACATAATAGAATTTATATATGAATTAAAAGAAATGGGCATTAAGATAAAGTTGGATACAAATGGGAGTAAACCGGATATATTAAGCAGAATAGTTGAATCACGTTTAGTAGAATGGATTTCAATGGACATAAAGACAAGTTTCAGTAAGTATGAATTAGCCACAAAAACAGAAATTAATAAATTCGATATACTTAAAAGCATAGAAGTTATCGGATCAATGAAAGAAAAAGCTGAATTCAGAACAACTTGTGTACCATTTCTTGTAGAGAAAACCGATATTGCTGATATTGTTCAATATTTACCTTCCAAAGTCAAATATTCTCTACAGCAATTCTATCCCAGGAATTCAAAAGAAGATTATTTCAAGCAGCTTACCCCATATACCTCAAAAGAATTAAATGATATGGCGGAAGTTGCAAAATCAAAACATAAATGTGTTATATTGAAGGAATAATATGACTGGATTTGTACATTTACATAATCATACTCAATATTCGATATTAGATGGTGCATGCAGAATTGATGAACTTGCAAAGTTAGTTCAAAAGCATAATCAGCATTCATGCGCAATTACTGATCATGGCAATCTTTATGGTGTCATAGAATTCTATGACACAATGGTTGCTCATGATATACATCCTGTAATAGGTTATGAAGCCTATGTATGCCCTGATAATGATTTCAGCAAGAAACAAGATGTTAATTATTATCATATGACATTACTTGCAGAAAATAATACAGGCTTTTCTAACCTCTTGAAGATATCATCACTTGCTTTTGACAAGGATGCTTTTTACTATAGACCAAGAACAAATCCAGATCTGCTTGGTAAATATAGCAAGGGGATTATTGCTCTTTCTGGATGCCTTAAAGGTGAAATACCTCAGCTTCTTCTGGAAGGCAAGGAAGCAGAGGCTGAAGAAAGAGCAAAATTCTGGTTAAAATTGTTTGGCAAGGATAATTATTTCATAGAACTGCAAAATCACTTCATTGCAGATGAAGAAATAGTGCTTGATAAATTAATCAGTTTAGCTGAACATCTTGGAATACAAACAGTAGTAACCAATGATTCCCATTACTTGAAAAAAGAAGATGCTAAAGCACATGATATCTTGTTATGTGTTCAGACTGGAAAAGATTATGATGACCCGAACAGGATGAGATTTTCATCAAATGAAATCTATTTCAAGAGTACCGAAGAAATGGAAAAACTCTTTGGAAAAGATTCACAATCCTTGAAAATTACATCTGAAATTGCAAGAAGATGTCATATAAGTATAAATAAGGACTACAAGTTACCTACTTTTCAGTTGCCTCCTGAGTATGGAAAAGATGAGAACGCATATCTTGAAATGAAAGTTAAAACTGGACTTCATAAAAAATTCGATAATATAACCAGAGAAATAGAAGAGAGAATTAATACTGAGCTTAAGACCATAGAGAAAATGGATTTTGCAGGTTATTTTCTTATTGTATCAGACCTGGTGGAAAACGCAAAAATGAGGGGAGTCCCGGTAGGACCTGGAAGAGGAAGTGTTGTTGGATCTCTTGTATCCTATACGCTTGGTATAACCCAACTCAATCCCTTAAAATATAATCTTCTTTTTGAGAGATTTCTTAATCCTTCCAGAATATCAATGCCAGATATAGATCTGGATTTTGGGGATCAGAAACGATCGAATGCCATTGAATACCTTGTAGAAAAGTATGGCAAGGATAGTGTTGCTTCAATAATAACATTCAGTTATCTTAAAGCAAAACAGGCAATAAGAGATGTTTGTCGGGTATTGAAGATATCTTTATCTGATGCAGATAAAATAGCCAAGGCAGTTCCAGAAACAGTTAATGAGACTATTGAAGATGCTTTGAAAGAGTCGCTTGAATTCAAGTCTATATATGAGAGTAATGATAAATGGAAAGAAGCTATAAATTTCGCACGCAAAATTGAAGGATTAGTAAGGCATTCAAGCAAGCATGCTGCAGGTATTATTATTGCTCCAGGTAATATTACTGATTATATTCCCCTTGCAAGAAGTGGCGATAAGAGTGCTGAGGACTGGATTACTCAGTTTGATGGAGTTTCGGCAGAAAAAATAGGGCTGCTGAAATTAGACTGCCTGGGTTTGAAAACACTAACAGTAATTGAAAATACTTTAAAAAATATTGAAGAGAATGGCAAGGAACCGGTAAATATTGATGAATTGCCTCTTGATGATCCCAAAACCTATGAGCTTATTTCAAGAGGAGAAACAATAGGAGTATTTCAGCTTGAATCATCTGGGATGCAAAATCTTCTCAGAAGAATGCAGCCAGATATTTTTGACGATCTGATAGCTGCTATTGCTTTGTATAGACCTGGTCCAATGCTAAGAATAGATGACTATATTGCAAGGAAACATGGACATGAAAAAATAGTATATGATCATCCGGATTTAGAGGGAATCCTTAAAGACTGTCTTGGCATAATGCTTTATCAAGAGCATATCATCCTGATTGCCAATAAATTTGCGGGATTCAGCATGGCTGAAGCAGACAACCTGAGAAAAGCAATGGGTAAGAAAAAACATGATTTAATGATAAAATTTAAAACACAATTCACTGAAGGATGCAAGAAAATTAAGCATATTGAAAAAGAATTGGCTGAAAAAATATGGAATGATATTGAAGCATTTGCAAGTTATGGTTTCAACAAATCACATTCAGCAGCATATGCTCTTTTAAGTTATCAAACAGCTTACTTGAAAACTCACTATCCTCATGAATTCTGGGCAGCACATATTACATCAGAAATAGGTAATTTTGAAAAAATGGCTATAATAATGCAGGAAATCAAGGCAACAGGGATAGAGGTTTTGCCTCCTGATATTAATGAAAGCAAACCTGAATTTAAAGTACAAGATAATAGAATAAGATTTGGTCTTGCTGCCATTAAAAATGTAGGCTTATCGGCTATGGAGGAATTGGTAAGAGACAGGGAAAAAGTAACAAAATTCAATGATTTGCTTCATTTTGTATCAAATGTCAATACCAGAGTAATAAATAAGCGAGCTTTGGAAAGTCTCATCAAGGCAGGAGCATTTGACTGTTTCTCAAAAAACAGGGCTCAAATGCTAGCCTCGGTTGACAATATATTGAAATATGGACAATCTGCTCAGGAAGATAAAAAATCACCCCAGGAAGATTTATTCAATGATGTATTGGAAAACACTAGAGAAAAACTGACTACATTTATTATGCCTGATTATCCTTCCTGGGATGAACATACTGAATTGGCTGAAGAGCTTTCAGTTATAGGTTTCTATTTATCAGGCCATCCTTTGGTAAAGCATGAATGTGACTTTAATAATATAATTCCTAACCTGATTAAAGATATTAATATTCTTCCTAATGAAAGCAAGGTTGGCATTGGAGGGATTATCCTTGAAAAAAAGACACATATCACGAAAAAATATGAACAAATGGCATTCTGCAGAATTGAAGATCTAACAGGTTCAGTAGAATTGATAATAATGCCTAAAATATATGAAGAATATAAGAACTTGCTTGAAAATCATACGCTGGTTTTCATTGAAGGAAAAATATCAAAAAAAGCAGATAATAATGGTGATTTATTTCAAGTTAAAGCTGATAAAATATTCCCTTTTGAAGATGCAGTAAAGAATCTTGTTAAAACTCTTTTAATAAAAATGGATACATTAGGGCTGGAAGACATTTGGCTGGATAGAATTGAAGCAATATGCAAGGAGTTCAAAGGAAAAATACCAGTCGTATTCCAGATAATAACAGAAAAAGGTGATAAATATTTTGTAAGAACAAAGAATCTCAAGATAGATCCTAGTAATGAATTGAAACAAAAGCTGGAAAAACTTCTTGGAAAAAATAGTGCAGTCTTTAAAGGGAAAAATGCGAATAGTAAGGAGTAGAAATGAGTAAATTGATTATTATAATTCTTTTTGTTGTGTCTTTAAATCTTTATGCTGAAAAAAACAGAACATGGCCTAATCCAATAAGATTGGTTGATTTACCAACAGCAGGAGGTTATGGCAAAGGATCTTATGAGGCTTTGTTGCTTGCTTATCCTGGAGGAGGTACATTTGTTGGAGTGGGTATCGGCTTGAATGAAATTTTTTCCATGGGTGTCTCTTATAGAGCTGGAGGTGTTATAGGATCAGGAGATCCAGATTGGGGTGAATGGCCTGAAGTATTTGTCAAGGCTCAGCTTCTTCCTGAAAAAGGCATGACTCCTGCAGTTTCTTTAGGGTACGATTCAAATGGATTTGACTTACTTGGACAGGGTGGTTATACAGGCAACAGGCACTATCCAAATAACTTCTATGGGATAGTAAGTAAATCCTTTAAACTAATTGGAAATAATGCCATACATGGTGGATTGATATATGTATTGCAGGAAGGGAAAAAAGGAATTAGTCCATCATTTGGACTGGAAAAAGAGATAGGAGCTTTCTTGTTTACTACAGAATATCATTTCGCAGTAAATGAAGACAAACCTGAAAATAATAAAGATGGATATTGGAATATGGAGTTCGGAATTCTGCTTTCTCCTTCTGCATCATTATCTATCGAATTCCGCAACCTGCTTGAAGCAAATAATAAACCCTGGAACAGGAGTCTGCAGCTTTCATATAGAGGAAAATTCTAATTTCATTTTCTTTTCTCTGGAAGTTTTCTTTGCTTGACAAATTATAACACTAAATAAATCTAAATCAAAGGAATTCAACGAAATTAAGAAATATGGAAGTATCATATTCAACTTCAAGTCTTTTTAATGCTTTCAAGGCTGGAGTATCAGTTGCAGAAAAAGTAAGAGAAGACCTTAAGAAGAAACGTCCTGATTTATTAATTCTATATGGAACTGTAAAATATGATTATAATGAAGTATTCGATGGAATTTTGTCCGTCTTTGAAGATGAGACCATTCCTTTAATTGGAGGAACTGGTTATGGAATTGTCTCTCAGGAAGGATGCCAGGATTCAACAATTCTTCTTATAGGTTTTTTAAGTAATGGAATGAAATTTGGAGTTGGTTTTTCTGAAGGTGTCGGTGAAAATTCATATGAAGCTGGGATCAATGCAGCACTTTCTGCTCTGAAGTCTCTTGAAAAGGCAAAACCTATCTTGGGAATTCTTCATAGTGACGGTTTCAGAGGAAATGGTTCTGCAGTACTGAAAGGAATAGATGATATACTTAAAGGGAAAACACCTATAACGGGAGGAACAACTGGAGACAATCTTGATTTCAAAGAAGCTTATCAATTTTACAACTGGTCGTGTTACAGTAATGGAGTTGTCTTGTTGCTATTAGCTGGAACATTTGAATTTAATATTGATATTATACAAGGATGGAAACCGATAGGTTCTGAAGGTTATCTGGAAAAATATGAAGGTAATATTGTAAGTACTTTGAAAGATGGATTAACTATTCAGGATTTTTACAGACAGATATTAGGTAAGGACATCCCTAAGCAGCATTTGGGATTTTATCCTCTAGCTCTTTATCAGAAAGATAATTTTGATTACATATTAAGAGCTGCCATGCATATACTGGAAGATGGCAGTTTGAAACTTGCAGGTGATGTACCTCCTGAAACCTCTTTCGTGAGAGTAAGCAAAGCTAATAAAATGGAAGTGTTAAGGGATGTATCAGAATATATGAAAAAGACAACTCATTTCTCCAAATCACCTGAGATAGTTTTTTACTTTTCTTGTGGTGCAAGAAAGGCTATACTTGGATGTGATTTGGCATTTGAACTGAATTATATAAGAGAGTTTATTTCAGAAGATGTTCCTATAGCAGGCTTCTTTACTTTCGCAGAATTTGGTCCTTTCAAGAAAAATAATGATTATGGAATCAACTTGCTTCACAATCAAACATTGGTGTTATGCTCAATATGGAATGCCTAGAAAATTTTACATTTATTACTAATTTATCAAGTGATTCAGCTTCAAGGATTATTTCTTCAATACCAGATTTAGCACCTCAAATTGACATTTCATTCTCAAAAAATAAAAGTATCATCAGGAAGATCAAGCGGTACAATTTCATGCTTATTTTTACTGATAATGAAACTGAACTCAAAGATTGGCTTTCTAATTTCAAGTTTACTCCTTATTTTGTATTTCTGTTTAGTGAAAAATCTGATGAGCTTCCAGAAACTCTTGGTAGAGGATATATCCTGAAGATAAATACAGAAAATTTCTTGAATAACAGTAATTATTTAATTTTCACTTCCATGATGGTTTTAAAAGAAATGTGTGAATTTATAAAACTTGAGGAAGAAAACAAAAATCTCGCAGATAAAATTAACCTCCTTGTAAAGGAAATAGATACAAATAAAGGGCTTAATACAGCTGATATGAGTTTGATTGAAAAAGAGCAACAGGAACATTATTATGAGCACATTCTTCATTTATCAACTCTCATTGAAATTTCAAACAGATTTCGCCTTGACAGTAGTCTGGAAGACGTACAGGGACAATTAACCAGTTATATTGTTGAAAGGCTAGGTTTTTCAAGAGCTTTGTTGTTTATTATTAATGATAATTCCTTGAAGTTTCATAATATTTATTGGCCAGGTAGCAACCATGCATACAAATTAGCTGAGTTCTTCAGGGCAACTCCTATACTCCTTGATTGGGATACTTATACAAAATCAGCAATTGCAGGCAGAACAGCAATACTAGTATCAAAAAACGAAACGCTCAGCGAATTTTATAAAAGGAGATTTGATATAAACAGATCCGTAGAATATTTGACAGCACCTATTTTCATTGATGATGAACCTTATGCAATTATAACAGCAGACCTTGTTGACAAAAAATTCAAATCCATATCCCCTGAAGCACAAGCTGCTCTTTCTTCTTTTGCCTCCTCTATTGGAATAATAATGCAAAATATAATACAATACAGGACTCTAAAGACACAGGTAGTTGAGATGAATATTCACAATGAGTTGGCAAAGATAATTGGTTCAAGACTCGATCTGGAAAGTGTCGCTACTGAGATTATTCATGCATTATGTTCAAATCTGGAAATAGAATCGGCAGAGCTATGGATATATGAAGAAACCAGCAATTCATTTAAAGCCTTGATTCAGAAAAAAATTCCACCTAATCTAGTTATCTTGCTTCAAAACCTTCTTAGAGATTCTTTCAGAATGGAAAAAACCTTCAGGGAAACAAATACTATTTTTACAGATAATCTTCTGCAGGTGGGACCTACCATAAGAAAAGAACTTATGCTATCTTTGCTAAGAAAAGACGATGAGCCTTTCGGATTTCTTGTTTTAGGTTATAAAAAGCATCATCAGGAATTTTCTTCAACTGATAAAAAGATTATTGATGGTATATACAAAGAGATAGTATTTGCATTGACAAGCGCAAAACTAATGAAATTAGCAACAGTGGATGGTTTGACTGGTTTGGCAATTTATAGACACTTTAGAGAAAAACTCCATAATCTTGTTTCTCAGGGAGAAATCTCTACCGAGGCATTCTCATTAATTCTGATTGGAATCGATGAAGTTTCACTGGATCTTAATGCATATAAAAGGCATACAATGGATAGAATTCTTATGCAAATAGGAAGACTGATAAGGAAAAATATCAGGAATGAGGATTTTGCAGCAAGATACCAGGGAACAACTTTTGCCGTTATTCTGGAGAAAACCAAAATCCTTGATGCAAAATCAGTTGCTATCCATCTTATAGAAGCTATAAGAGATAACCTTTTTGAAACAGAAGATTCCACAATAACCTTGACTGCAAGTGCAGGTGTTACAACATACATGAAGGATTTATCCATAACCGAATTATTGAGATGTGCTGAGCTAGCATTAAAGCTATCACATCAAAATGGTGGGGATCAAGTAAGTATATATCAAGTTAATCAAAAGAAAACGGCTGATTAACTTTTAGCAAGAAGCTTTTCGAAAAAACTGCCAATTCTAATCCAGTCCATCCTGGCAGCTTCCTCTATCTTCTTGAAATTACTATCCAGATCTATTATTGCAGAAAGACTGAATGCAATCCATTTGCCATAAGGGGCAAAAATCTGATCATTTTTCATTATAAGCGGTTTGTCAATCTGGTCTGATAGAAGATCCTTTTTTTCTCCTAAAATTACAATAAAATTATCATCTATCTTTATTACAAGAGAATCCACTGTTTCAGGGGTTTTGTTTTTGACTGAAGAATAAAACATAGTTTCCTTGGTTTCAGTTCTCAATATATTTATTTTGGTTACATACATTCTTTCTTTTGTATCAGGGAGTTCGGATTTGATAAAAAGATAAGATTTCTCTTTCAATCTGATTATCTTGAAACCAGTCCTGCTGATTTCCTCTGAAGTTATTATTATTGGACCATATCCTGAAACCAGTTTGTCTTTCTTTATCTTGAAAATCCTGATTATTCTCTTTTCAGAATTCAAGGCTATGAAATACGGTACTTTATCAGAAATAGATAGCAGGAAATTCTTATTCATTCTCTTGAACTGCTTCCAGTCTTTATAAACCTGAAAATATGCTAGAGTCTTTAAATTACCTGCTTTCTTTTCTGTTTTACTTATTGTATCTGATCTTGAAGAACCTTTGGAAATATATACTTCTTTAATATAATTAATCTCCTTGAATGGAAGTTCTTTTATTTTTCTGCTTTCACCAAATACTAATCCTCTATAAGGCTTGTTTTCATCAAATATTTCACTAAATGTCTTATCTATTAATGTATTGACTATTAAAGGACTGTCTATTCTCAAATTTAGTGGAATCAAAGCATAGTTACTATTATTATCTTGAAAGATTTCTCCAATACTCATTTGTAACAGGTAATTTATTACACAGGGATATGTCAAGTAGCATTAAGGCAAACTTACAGGAACCAATTCAGCAATATAATATAGCATAACTTGGCAAATATTTAAAACTGAATCCCCTCCCCCAAAGATTCATTTGTTTTCTTTGAATTCTGAGTTCTTAGGTTTGCAGACTAAACTTGTTTCAAGAAACTTTTGCTTGACTATCTTGCTTGAAGATAGAAACTATACTTTCTTAATATGAAAAGGTTGAAGAAACTCAAGGGATTAATATGGAAAAAGGATATATCTGAAATATATGACAGATTATCAAAATGGTCTGGTGAAGGCATCTGGATAAGTGATTTGGATGGAACAATCCATAAAAGCTTTATTCCCTTCTTGACTCATGGCTATTCAAACAGTGATTTGATATTGCTTCTTGTTTTTCCATTAATTGTTTTTCCTGGAAAATGGTTTTCATTTTACTCAAGCTGTCTTAATATGTTTTTGAAAGAAGAAATCTGGAGATTCAGGACAAAACTTGGAATTGATGATTCATTGATATCAAACAAGAAAAGGAAGAAGCTAGATATATTCCTTATAGAGGAATTCAGCAAGATTCTTACAAAAATCCCTGAGAAAACTGTTGATGATGCTCTTGAAAATATAACAAGATGGATATATCCGGGAGTTGTGGAAACATTTATAACTCTTTCCCAGAATAACTTTTCTGGAATAATAGTATCCAAGACAATTCAACCAATAATAGAACAATATGCAACTCTTTTGGGAACACACAATATAAAAGTCAAAGGCATTGCAAATCCAATTAATTCAGCTCCAAAGATATTGACGGGTGAGGATAAAGTAAAAGAAATTCATAATTATCTGTTAAAGATCCATAGCAAGAACCATCTTATTTTGATTGGTGATTCAAGAGAGGATTTATCTTTTTTTAAATGGGGTTTGCAGGCGGTTGGAAAAGAAAATTCACTAAGAATTTCCATAAAAGGAAGTGACAAAGTACTGATTAATGAATCTGACCTTATCGTTAATTCATGGATAGATTTGAATGAGTTTTTTCATAGGGCTTTACCATTATATAGAGATGAATATGTATTGCTTAACAAGGAGGTTTAAATGTCAGGTATTGTTTTCTTAAAAACAAAAAATCTCAACATGATAAGAGATTTTTATCTCAGTATTGGCATGAAAGTCTGGCTGAAACAAGCGGAATGTACAATCCTGAAGCATGGCAATATGCTCCTTGGATTTTGTGAAAGAGATGAAATAGACAAACAAGGAATTATTACATTCTTTTATGATGAACAAACTCAAGTTGATTCTTTATATGAGAAATATAAGACTATTTCTACTTCATCTCCCAAGATAAATGAGAAGTATAATATCTATAATTTTTTTGCACAAGATCCTGAAGGAAGAACAATTGAATTTCAGACTTTTCTTTCTCCCATTATCAGTTATCAGATTATAGATGAAGCTCTAATCAAGAGAAGGAGTATAAGGAAATTCAAAAAGAATGATATTTCGAACGATTTATTGAATAGGATTTTTGATGTATGCAGGTTTTCTCCAACTTCAAGAAACTGTCAGTCGTTTTATTATATAGTCATACGAAATCCTGAAGTGTTATCACTTCTTGCATCATTGAGAGAATCAAGCAGTGCTCCAATTGCAAAAGCTCCATGTGCTGTTGCAGTATGCATAGATACTGACAAGACAAAACGAATTGAACAGGATGGAGCTATAGCTGCTTATCATTTTATCCTGGCTGCCTATAATCATGGATTAGGAACCTGCTGGATTGGTGCAATGGACAGAGATGAGGCAAAAACAGTCCTGAACATCCCTGCACATCACTTTATAGCAACAATAACTCCCCTGGGTTATCCAGATGAAACAAAAACAATTCCTGAAAGAAGAAATCTAGGCGAATTCGTAAGGTTCTTTTAAAAGCTGGTACTCAAGCCATAAATCTTGCCCGATATTTTTTTGGAAAATAAGCTTTAATGCCAGACTAGGATGAGAGGTATTACTTTCATTGAAAAAAGCAAAACCTCTTCCTTGCGGTAATATGAAAGGAGTGACACATAAAATAAGCTTGTCAAATAAGGAGTTATTGATGAACTCGCTAATTGTTTTTCCTCCTCCTTCGACAAGCAGGTGTGAAATATCAAGTTCATGCAATTTGAACATCAATTCTTCCATGTTTATCTTATTATTAGATTCGTTAAGGATAATCATTTTGTGTCCATTTTTTGCCAACTGTGCTTCTTTATGCAGATTTCTTTTAGTAGTAATATAATACGTTACAGGTGATTTTTGCTCGAATACTTTGTATTTGAGGGAAAGCTTATTCCTTCTGTCGATAATAAATCGCTTGGGAGAACGTCCCTTGAATAACCTTGTTGTCAGCTCTGGATTATCATTTTGCACAGTTTCCCTTCCAACCAATATTCCATCTGCTTCTGCACGCAGCTTATGTGCCTCAATCAATGATTTTTCGCATGACAACCATTTCGAATGTCCATCTTTCCATGCAAGAAAACCGTTTGTTGAAACAGCTGCCTTGAGAGTAATGAAAGGTCTCTTCTGTATCTTGAAAGTGAAAAAAACCTTGTTTAGATTTATTGCTTCTTCCTCAAGCAGTCCAAATCTGACGCTAAAACCATCTTTCCTGAGGATCTTGATCCCTTCTCCACAAACTCTTTTGTCACAATCCTCTGATGCAATATATATATTTCTCCATCTTATTTGTCTTATGGTATCAATGCAGGGTGGTTGTTTGCCAATATGCGTACAAGGTTCAAGAGTAAGAAACAAGTCAGAATCTTCAAGCATGGATTTGTCTTTCACTTTGTTGATTGCCATGATTTCAGCATGCAGAGAGCCAAACTCCTTATGATATCCTTCAGAAATTATTCTGCCATTCTTGGCAATCACGCAGCCAACCATTGGATTTGGATGAGCACCGTATAATCCCTTTCTTGCTAACACAAGTGCCCTTCTCATTATTTTTAATTCTACAATACTCCATTTTTCCTTCATTATTTTTTTCCTTTTTAAGCCATCAATTAATAACAAGTTAAAGATTTCAAGAGTTTATTTATTACCTTGTCTAAAAAGCCAAAATAACTGGAAGTGGTTCCAGTTAACAGGAGGTATAAGTGTCTTTTTCAGAAAGAGATAGCAGATTATCCAAGATTGAAATAATGAAGGGATATAACGAGAAAGTATATAAAGCACGTTTTGAAAGAACCTATAATCTGAAAGAAGCATCCAATCTTCCTGATGATACAAAAGATGTCTCTGTTGCAGGAAGAATAACTGCATCAAGGGATTTCGGTAAACTAAGCTTTCTCAAGCTAACTGACTGGGAAGGTAATATTCAGATAGCTATTGAACAGAATTCTCTGGGGAAAGAGCAGTTTGACTACGCAAGGAAAATATATGATGTGGGGGACCATATCGGAGTAAAGGGAGATATCTTTACAACAAAAACTGGAGAGAAAACAGTTCTTGCAAAAGATTTCATTCTGCTTTCAAAATCACTTCATCCGCTTCCAGAGAAATGGCATGGATTAACAGACGTTGAAAGTTGCTACAGATACAGATATCTTGATTTGATAATGAATCCGGCAAGCAGGCAGGTTTTCAAACTCAGGACTAAAATCATTCGCTCAATAAGGAATTTCCTTGATAGCAATGGTTTTGAAGAAGTCGATACACCAGTTCTCGTTACCCAGAAATCAGGAGCTCTCGCAAAACCATTTAAAACCCATCATAACTCACTTGATATGGAGGTATTCCTGAGAATTGCTCCAGAAACTTATCTCAAGAGGTGCATTGCAGGAGGTTATGACAAGGTTTATGAAGTAGCAAGGGTTTTCAGGAATGAAGGCATCGATGCAAGCCACCTTCAGGATTTCACCATGCTCGAATATTATTGTGCCTACTGGGATTTTGAGGACAATATGAATTTCACTGAAAAATTAGTGAAACATGTAATAAAAGAAGTAACAGGTTCACTTTCATTGACTTTCAAGAATAATGTTCTTGATTTTTCAGGAGTATGGAAGAGACAGTCTTTCCAGGAGCTTATTAAATCAAGGGTTGATCTTGATATCAATGATTATCCTGACACAAAATCACTCGGGGATGCAATAAAAAGCAAGGGATTGACTATTGAAGACTCTGATAAACTGGGAAGAGGTTCTTTAATTGACCAGCTTTACAAACAGGTGGTAAGACCATCTCTCATTCAGCCAACATTCCTTATTTATCATCCGATAGATCTTTCACCGCTTGCAAGAAGAAATGATTTAATTCCTGATGTCGCTGACAGATTCCAGCTGATTGCCAACTCCTGGGAAATAGTTAATGCTTACAGCGAGCTAATTGATCCTGTTGATCAGAAGCAGCGGCTTGAAATCCAGGCAAAACTTCGCACAGAAGGAGATGAAGACGCACTAGATATGGATGATGATTTCATCAAGTGTCTGGAAACTGGACTACCACCTGTTTCAGGTTGGGGGATGGGAATAGACAGGTTTGTTGCACTACTTGCAAACTGCGAAAATCTGAGGGATGTCATTCTTTTCCCGTTAATGAAGCCTCTTCAAAAAGAAAATTTGCAGAAATCTTCAGAAGAAGATCCAATGAAAATACCATCCCTTGAAAATCTTGATATTTCGCTGGAAAAAGCCTGGGAAATTTTCAACAAGTATGTTTTTTCAGAAAACCTGAAGAACCATTGCATATCAAGTGCTGGTGTAATGAAAGCACTTGCAAGATATCTGAAACAGGACGAGACCAAATGGTTTATCCTTGGACTTCTGCATGATTTGGACTTCGAGACAAACAAGGAACCTGATAATCATGGATTAGGAACAGCAGAGATTCTGAAAAAAGAGGGATTCTCAGAAGATATAATCAGTCTTATACTTTCCCACAATGCTGAAGGACTGAATCTGCCTTCAAGAAAAAACAGGCTGGAGTATCTTCTTGCGGCAGGAGAAACAATAACAGGTCTTATATTTGCAACTGCCCTTGTATATCCTGACAGGAAAGTGGCGAGTGTTGAGGTAAAGAGTGTTACGAAAAGGATGAACAAGAAGGATTTTGCAAGAAATGTTTCCCGTGAAACCATTATGGAATGCGAAAAAGCTGGATTGAAGCTAGATGAGTTCGTAGGCATTGCTCTTCAGGGAATGAGGGAAGTTTCTGATAAAATAGGCTTATAAATAAGTCTATTCTAACCTGACAGCTTTTTTCACTTCCTTTCCGAATTTTATTATGAAAACTCCGCTGGTAGATGCTTTCCAGACAAAACTGTGCTTGCCTTTTGAAAAGCTCTTGTTCAGCAACAACCTTCCGGTGATATCGTAAATCTTCAGATCTTCATCAGATGACGACTGTAAATCTATCTTCAGTTTATCCCTGAAAGGATTTGGGGAACAAGACAGAGATATCTTTATTGGTAGAGAGTAGGATTTGGGATATGATACTTCTATGCCAGTTTTATCTCTGATGCAACAGAGATTACCAACAAATATTGTTTTACCTTCTCCTAGCTTTATATTAACTCCTCTCCTAAAACCATCAATTGATAATTCCCATCTTTCTTTAAAATTCAAATCAAATGATATAACTTTTTCTTTCGTAACTATATATATGTTCTCATCTTCATCTATTACAGGGGGTGATATAATAGTATCTGCTAATACTTTTTCAGAGATTTTCTCACCTAATTTGTTAGTTTTAGATAAAAAAGTAACATCAGGAATGTAGATATTACCTGATTTTCCTATTGCAGGTGGTAGAGGTTCATTACAAAATTCTCTCTCAAAATTCCATAGAATATTCGCATTAAATCCATTTATACATTGAAGAAGAGTCTTATTATTTTCCAATTCATTATAAGTCAAATAAACATACGTTTCTTCATTACTATCATCAAGAACTGGAGCATCAAATAATACTACATTTTCGCCATAATCCTTTTGCCAAACAATTCTCCCATTATCTACAGCATAAATCAGTCTTTTCTCAGAATACCTGTCAATGCATAAAGCAATATATACAGTATTATTTTTATCGATAGACATACATTCAAGATTAGAATTTCCACCAGTTTTAAAACATCCAAAAAAGCAAATACTCCAAATTTTTTCTCCTGAATCCTTGTAAGCACAAATAATTCCCTCTTCATATAAGTCCTGTGAATTGACAATGCCTACTACCCAAATATTTCTATTCCTTAATATAGTATTAAAATACATTAGCTCATAAGATGCTTCTCCTGAAAATCCATCTTTCCAGAGTATTTCATGATCAGGATTATAAACAAGCAATTTGGAAATATAACTAGTACCGCTATAACTAAGATAACTCAAAGCATATAGACTATCCGCCATTATAAATTCAATCACTGCGGAAGTGTCTCTTTTTTCTTTCCAATTACAGTTTCCATTATAGTCATAATTTAATAGGTTTTCATCATCATAAGTGTAAATCCTCTTATTAATATCTATTGATGATTTTCTATAACCTAGATCTCGATCCCATTTTAAAACAGGATTATCTATAGCTGGTAAAGGCATGAAACCATTTCTTTGAGTATTCCCTCTCCAGACAGGCCATATTGAGCAAAATAAAACATCAGAAGATAAAAAAATAACTATACAAATGTAAAATTTCACCACTCTAAGTGATCTCCTTTTCTAGCATCAACCTCTTCTTCAAATATCCTTCCCTGCAATATCCGAATTTTTTCCACTCACAACCTCTGCAAATATAATCCATTTTTCTTGCAGATATAGTTTTATAAAGTTTCTCAAGAAAAAAAGTCAAGCTGGTTTCTCTTCTGAGAAGTCCTTTCAGTTTCTTCTTGAGCCTTTTATCTATTAGCCTGGAGAGCGAATTCTGTTGCAGACATGCCTTCCTGTTGTCTTCTGTACAGGAATGACACAAGATATCTAAATCAAATATGAAAGATATTTTTACATGTCTTTCTCTTTTTATCTTGTCAGATATTTCCTGCATCTGTTTTATGAAATCTTCACTATACCCAAGTCCCTTGAAGCCGTGAAGACAAAGAATGTGGTGAGGACGTAACTTTATTGATGTTCCCAAGTTACAAGGATAGCTCCTATTATTATTATGAAAAGACCGATCCATTTATAGAATGGAAACGGTTCTTTCAGGAAAATTATCGCAAGAAGTACTGTTATAACTGGATATAAAGCTGTAAGAGCTATGACGACTGACAGCTGAGTTTTCTGCAGTGCCATATAGAAAAAAATACTTCCGAATATCCCCATCAAGGCGGTCAATCCAATCAGTAGAAAGGATCTGCCTGTAATGTTTATTTCAATCCCTTTTGTTTTAATAAGAATATATAAGACGATACTTGCAAGAGGGGAAAGTATACTTGTGATTGCAGTTATTACCAGGGCATTATTATGTCTGGTGGCAAGCTTCCCAGTAAATCCCCATAATCCCCATGAAATAACAGAAAGAGCGATCAATAAATAACCCAGCATTATCGATCGCTCCCTAATTCCTAGCTTTCTTTTTCAATAAAATCCTTATATTGTGTTGCATTCATATGTTCCTTGAGCTCTTTTACCAGTAAAGAAGGATCACATTCAAGCTTTACAAGCCAGCCAGCTCCATAAGGATCTTTATGTATTGCACTTCCTTCTTCTTCCAGTACTTCATTTATTTCAACTACTTTTCCGGAAACTGGACAAATTAGATCTTCAGCTGCCTTGACTGCTTCAACAGCCCCAAGTACTTCACCAGCTTCAATTTCCTCACCTATTCCAGGAAACTCGACAAACTGAATACTATCAAGCTCATGTTGTGCATAATCAGTTATTCCAACTGTGACAATATTTCCATCAACCTTTACCCATTCATGTGATTTTGCATACTTAAGATTATCAGGAATCGAATAACCCATGTTTTACTCCTTTACTTATGTGATCCACTTTTCCAAAATGGCGGTTTTACAATTTCCGCTTCAAAATGCTTATCCCTTATTTCTATTAAAACCTTATTACCGATTTTTGAATACTCAGTCTTTACATAACCTAGTGCTATGCCTTTGTTAAGCGAAGGAGACATTATGCCACTTGTAACCTCACCTATATCCTCCTTGATAACCGACAGAATCTTGTAATGCTGTCTTGGAATTGCCTTATCCAGCATTGTGATGCAGACAAGCTTCCTTTTTGGTTTCTCATCTTTCTGCTTCAGCAGGACTTCCTTGCCTATGAAATCACCTTTATCAAGCTTGACAATCCACCCAAGACCAGCTTCCAGTGGAGATGTTGTCTCGTCAATATCATGCCCATAAAGACAGTATTTCATCTCAAGTCTTAGGGAATCCCTTGCACCTAGACCTATCGGTTTCAGATTAAACTCCTTCCCTGCCTCAAATAAATCACTCCATACTTTATCTGCAATTTCAGGAGAGAAATACAGTTCAAATCCATCTTCGCCCGTATAACCAGTTCTTGAAAGAAGTACGTTCTCGCCATACATCTTGAAATCCCGAGATTCATAGAAAGGAACTTCAGTTAGTTTTAATCCAGTAAGTTTTTCAGTCAATGGTTCAGCTAAAGGTCCCTGGATAGCAAGTTGTGCTGTTTTATCACTTATATTTTCCAGTTCTACCTTAAAACCATCTTTCTGCTTGTTTACCCATTGCCAGTCTTTATCTATGTTAGCTGCATTTACAACCAGAAGAAAGCCATCTGATCTTTTATATACAAGCAGGTCATCAACCAGACCACTATGAGGCATTGTAAATGCGCTATATTGGACACCATGGGGACCCAGCTCTTCAGGATTGTTACAGGTAATATATGAAACAAATTTCTCTGCATCCTCCCCTTTTATATAGAATTCACCCATATGCGAAACATCAAAAACACCAACCTTATTTCTTACATGCAAATGCTCCTGATTTATGCCTTCATACTGGACTGGCATCTCAAATCCAGCAAACGGAACCAGTTTGCCTCCCATCTCCTTATGAAATTTATAAAATGGAGTTCTTTTCATTTCATTCTCTTTCTTCTCAGTATTATTTGTATTGTTAGGTTTGGTATCTTCAGAATTCCTGCTATTTCCAGAATCCTTCTGGTTTTCTTTCAATACATCAAGATAATTCATTCTGAGATAGTGAATCAGGGAATTAAGTTCTCTGGCTTCCTCCTCCTTTAAATTATTAACTGTTTTTTCCTGAAGCATTGTTAATGTATCTATGGCATATGAAGCTTCATCAAGATTTATCTCTATCTTTCCACTGTGATGACTTGCAACCTTGCCTAGTCCTTGCAGTGCAATATCCTGAAAAGATGCTACCAATCCCTTGAATAATAAATCACTCTTGTTGATGGTATCAGAAAACATAATAACCTCCCTAAATCTGATTGGGATTTTTCATGCTTTTGCGAATTTTAAACGTCAATTTGTCAAGTAATTTGAAGATGGTTATGAATTTTATTCAGGATTATGTTGTATGCTTTCAGTGAAAAACCTACTCTATAACAACAGCTTTTTTTACTGTCTTGATAGCACTTCCTGAGCTTTCAAAAACAAAATAATAAACACCACTTGATAAATTGCATCTAATTCTTGATTTACCTTTTGCAAGATAAATACTTTCCTTTACTTTCCCATTCAAATCAATTATTATCATTCTCCCATCATTCACTGATTCCAGATTAATATGTGAGTTTCTTCTGACTGGATTTTCAAATAAAATTGTACAAGGGGATTTTTCAGCCTTAATTATCCTTTTTTTATTGAAAGAAGCGTTCTGCTTGAGATATCTTGCATAAATCCTGCTATTATTATTTTCAAGATGACAGAATACTGCCCATATTGAATTTCCCCAATTAGTTAAATATACATGATCACAAGTTTTATCTTCTTCAGTCAAAAATTCTCTGTTAGACCATTGTTCTCCATCATAATATTTAACTGCAATTCTTCTATAAGCCCTGTCATTTTCAATAATTGTATAAGCAACATAAAGCCTTCCAGAATATGAACTGTTTAGTGATTTTGCTCTCTGTTCCTTGTAGCCATCATCAATTCTCTGGGGATTTGTCCATTTGGCTGTCTGGGGATCCAGATTACTCCATAGCAAATATTGTTCACCTGCATTATTCATTCTTGTCCAGAAAGCATGATATCTTCCCTTGTAATAACTTATATCAACCTCACAATCTTTTATTCCGGAAGGAGCTTCTGCTATCGTGTCGGGTATAGAGAAAGCTTCCTTTTCACCTATAGAGTACAAAATTTTGCAATTATCAGAATCAAAATGCCTTTCCCATGCTATCATTACTTTTCCATTATTACCTGGTGTCAATGAAGGATCATGATCATAATATGATTCATTTGATATGAACAAAGGATTACTAAAACCTTCTGTGGATTTATATGTTACAAGTACTATATTCTGGATTGTACTGGAAAAATCGTTACAGTAGATTATATTAAGTCTTTTCGTGGAATCTATCTGTGCATAAGGCCACCAGCATTTTATATTATCTCCTGAGATTTTTATGTCACTACTCCAGTTTCCTCCATCTCTATATTTTCCATGGATAGAAGTCATATAATTGTAATTCTCATTCCATACAACCCATATCCTGTTTAAATCATCAATACAACCTATTGCATGTCCATTATACCTATCTTCCTTCCTGCTTATATTCTGTTTTTGTCCTAAAACATCTTCAACAGTATAAGTAATTCCAAAAACATCACCAGAAGACTGTACATTATACATCTCCTGAAAAAAAGTCCATACTGTGTCAGAATTAGCAGATATTGCTGTTGGTAATGAGTTTTCGAACCATCCCTGGCTGATATCTATTAATGGTGACCATTCTGTTTCATTAATAAGGAAAGAAGACAACAATAAAACGAGAAGGCAATTCATCATTTCTCCTTAAAACTTAGCACTTCTCCATCCATATAATCAGGTATTTTAATACCCCATAAATCAAGGATTATAGGAGCTATATCTATCATTTTAATTGTCTCTGCATTCAATTCATTACTTGAAAAAAATACCCCGTCTACAAGGGCAGGATGAATTGAATGATCCCCAGACCAATATTTGTTATTATCTTCAAATACTTTCTTGCCAATTCCCCCTACAACAGAAGTCCAGCTTATTCTATATCCTTCATTGTATCCAATAATAATGTCCGGAGCATTCTTAATGTAAGGACCTTTGTAAATATCATCTGGCAGTATAGCTTCTTTTATTGCGTAACACTCTTTCTCTTTATCCATAAGTTTCTCAAGTTTGTTTTTTATTTCCTGTCTCAATATGTAATATTCTTCTTTTTTTACTGTCCCCTTTCCTTCTCTTCCTTCGAGATTTATATATAAACCTGATAATCCAAATGCATACGCTCTTGTTTTTTCCCAGTCAATATTTTGCAGATATTCACTCTTGCTTTCAGCTTCTTTCAAAACCAGGTATCCTTGATCAGATAACCATCTGTTTATATCAACACATCTTCTGAAACTCTTGAATCCATGATCGGAAATTATCATGATGAGAGTGTCTTTATTCTCATGCTTTATGACATTTCCAACTATTTTATCGGCTTCTTTATAGGATTCAAGTATTACATTGATTTTGCTTTCCCTGAATTGAGGATGCGATTCATCAATATATCTGAAGAAAGTATGCTGTAATCTGTCAGTAAAATCAAATACGCAACAAACCAGTCCATCATGTTTCTTATCAAGAGCGTCAAAGAACATCTTCTTTCTCTCTTCATGAATTATCTGGACTTGATTACAGAATGCTTCTTCAGTCAAAATGCCACTCTCTAATCCCCATGTGTCTTCTGCTAATCCTAGCGTTGAAAAAAGACCATTCTTCTTGGCTATATAGCTAGAATAGTACAATGGGGCAGATATAGGTAAAACAGGATTTTCAGGATCAATCTGAATTGGAGAAATATACATCTTGAATGGCTTTACTGAAATCAAGTAAAAAAGAGCAATACCTGAAAATTTCTTTCCAAAAGGCATCTTGAAATTAATTCTTATCCATTCAGAATACTTATTGATTTCAAGTTTATATGAGACTCCGTTGATATGCATATCAGCATTCTTCGTTCCAAGAATCAGACTTACTGGGACTTTCAGGATATCTCCGTTATCAGAAAAAGGATTCTGAGGCCCTTCCAGCAAGAAAGAAACCTTGTTATTATCCCTTCTTACTCTAAGCGATCTCCCATATTCTAATCCTTCTTCTTCTTCAAAACAATAATAGAATGTTCCCTGTGTCCCCAAAATATCAGGAGTACACATTGCTGAAAGAGACATTCCAGCAAAAGATTCTGGAGGAAATGTAATTGGAACTCTTATAATCTGGCTTAATATTCCATGTTCTCCCAGATAAATCCAGAATGGTTTGGAACCTCTCAGTAATCTTACTCCACCTTTATTCCTGGGGATTCTATACTTCCCTATTTTAAAGTGTTTCGAAGGACTGAAAACTCTTGCAGATGATAAATCAATCTCGTATTTCTGAGGATTTCTTGCCAAGAAATCGAATATATTGTGCTTTGCTGGATGTACTCCAGTCTGAAACGATGACCATGCGACAGGACTGATGGAAGGAGTTGTTGTCCTGAGTGGAAGATAACTCCCTTTATCAGCTATTTCTTTGAGGTGAGGAAGATATCCCTTTTCAATCCAGTCACTTGTCAAGCCATAGTCCATACCATCAAAACCTATTATTATTATCTTCTTGAATCTTGGTTTTTTTACCAATCGCTTTCCAAAAATCCTCTTAAATAGAAGTCTCAATGGCAAAGATAATAAAGCAAGAAATGCAATAAAAAGACTTATAAATAATATGAAAAAACTGCCAACAAACGCAAAACCGGCTCCAGGTCCTACATATGCGAACAAGTTATTATAACTAAAAAACAGTAATATGATTATCAAGGTAACAATCAATTAAATAATCCTCCGCTTGATTGCTCTCACAATCTCTTTACTATAGCTTCTGAAATCAGCATCTTTTAAAAGCAACCTTCTATAGAAAGATTTGTTTAAAAGCAAGATTCCACTTTTTATCAGGTAGTTAGCATAGTCTTTTCCATAACTATCAAATAATTCAAAAGCCCATCTATCAGGAATCCAGACCAGAGATACAAGTATATCAATATATCTATAGTTTTTTTTATCTGAAAAAATGTACTTCACCCAATTATCATCACCCTTTAAAAGCCATTCAGTAATTAATTCGCTTTCCTTTGAAGCCTTGTTTTTCGATACCATAACGCAATCCGGAAAGACTGATTTCCATACCAGGTTTTCTTCATTTCTGTAATCTCTTTGTTCTCTTAGCAGATAGGAAGCGATTTCTCCATGATTTTTCCTGTAAAGCCCCCAACTTGCAAAATTAATTTCAATATTTTCTTCCCTGTCTAGATCAAGTGCATAAGCCTGGAAACAAATCTTTTCTGGTTCCATATGAGTTTCATCCTTAATAAAGGTCAGATAATCATATTCATTTCCTTCTATTATATCTTTCATTTCTTCTTTGTCAAATATCTCTTTCCAGTTTGCCGGGCAGTTAACCGCATTTCCCTGATTGTAGTAATAAATCTGGTATGGCTTAAGTATTTGCGATTCAATTGCTTTCAAGGTTATATAATTTGGACGATTCTGCATATTTAGATTATAAAAAACCAGTATTTTTGAAAAAGAGATTGGAGGTTTGATAACCTTTCTATGCAATTCATTATTAACATTAATATAATCAAATAATCCTTTGTATCTCTTTTCCCAGGTATGTTCACTAATTGCTCTTTTATAAGCTCTTTCTGAAATTAAGTCTCTCTTCCTGCTATTTTGCAAATATAACTTTATCTTGTTTAGAAGATCTTTTTTGTCCGTAAAAGTTATGATTTCCTTGTCTTTCTTGAAATACTTGTATACATATTCATAGTCATCACAGATCTGAAAACCTCCTGAGACAGGGATTTCGAAAAGCCTGAGTTTTATGGAAGTATATTCCTTTACACTTGCTGACAAAAAACTCAGATTTATTTTGGATTTGTTAATTATTTCTATAGATTCCTCTGTTGAAACATAACCTCCCCAATAATCAAGCAAATCCTGCTGCCTGGGTTTTATCCCGAATATTCTTAACTTGACACCATTATTAATAAGATACTTTATAATTTCGTATCTTTGACCATAAATAGAACCTATAAATGTAACATCAAATTCCTTTTCAAGATCCATTTTCCTGTAAACATTCTGGTTTCCTGCCCATTGCATGTGATAAGCATTTAAACCGGCTCTCTTGAAATCCTTCAGTCTCCATTCATAAGTAGTCAAGCAAAGATTATAATAATGTCCCAGAAATCTTGAATAAATATGAAATTGCCAATCATCATCGCTTAGAAATATCATTGAAAATTTCATGTTTTTGTGTGCCTGAAGTAAGGAAGAAGGATAAAGAAGATTTTCATATATATATTCCAGCAGATAGTAATCCTTGAATTGCTTCATTAATTCGATATAATTATCATTAGCAGGTTTCTTAGCCATATACATTGTTCCATAATCAAGGACCTCAAGCCTCTTGAAGAAATGCTTCAATGGTTCTACTGCAGTAATGTTTACGTGCAAACTGGGATTTTCTTTCAAACCACCATAAGAAACAATACAATTATCTAGTTCCATATTATCAATACTTGCTATACTCCAAGTCTATATATGGTTTATGTCAAGTAAATTAGCCTCTTGACAAAACTTTACTCAAAAAGCCTTTTCACTTTGATGGAAGAAGTATTATTATTAGCAATAGATTCTGCAACTAATTGTTCTGGGATCTCCTTGTTGGAAAATGGAAACTGCATAGCATCCTTAAATTATTCAATAAAAAAAATGAAATCTGAAAATCTTGTAGTTTATATCAAGTATCTTATTGATTCCCTTGGTTACAATATAACCGACATCAATTTTCTTGCTGTTTGTAAAGGGCCTGGTACTTTCACTGGGATCAGAATAGGAATGTCAATTTCCTATGCTCTGGCAAAAGGATTGATGATTCCTTTATATGCATTCAATACTCTTGAGGTAATAGTAATGAATTTTCTCAATCTTCCTTTAATAAAGATCCCAGTAATTAATGCAAGAAAAGGTCAGATTTATGCATCTGTATATGATGAAAAAGGAGAAGAAATTCTTAAACCAACAGTGTTAAATGCTGAGTATCTTGTCAGGTACATTGACAAAGAGACATTAATTATTGGTAATGAAATAGACTATCATTATAACATAATAAAAACAAATCTCAAGCATTGCATATACAGAATGGAAGTAAGTAATATATCCTGCAGTTTAGGAAAAATGGCATTCAGGGAGATTAAAAACAATAAAAAACCTTCGCTAGTTTACCCAATGTATCTGAGAGATGCAGATGCAGTGATTCCAGGAAATCCAAAGAAAGTATGAAAAAGTTGATATTATTACTTTTCTGGTTCCCTTTCAGATTCCTTGTACAAAATACTCCTCTATCTATTGGATTTGCTTTCGCTGATTTTGTTAGCAAAATAGCTTCAAACTTTAAAGGAAATGCATTTAAAAACTATTGCAGGATTTCAGAAGCGATTTTCCCAGATAAAGAACAGGATTTTCATACAAAGAATGGATTCAAGGCATACAGGAATAAAATCTGGGACACTCTCGAGTTTTTTCGATATCCCAAATATAATAAAGAAAATATTCTGAATAGAACTGAAGTGGAGGGGGAAAAAAATCTGACAGAAATCATTAAAAGCAAATCAGGTTGCATACTACTATGTGCTCATTTTGGATTCAACCAGGGTATAATGCCAATATTGGGCTACAGGGATATCAAGATAAACCAATTGGCTGCCAGACCATATACATGGCACCATCTTGTAAAAAGGAAGATCGGTTTAATTGATAGAACTATTATGAATCTTAAAGACAGTTATGAGAAAAAACTTCCAGCAAATTTCATATATATAGATAATTTCATAAGACCGGTTATTGAAGTATTAAGAAATGGAGAAATAGTAGTCTTTGCCTTTGATGGAAGAGCAGGAAATAAATGGATAGAGACAAAAATAGGAAATCTAGTTCTGAATATCTCAAAAGGAGTGGAAAGTATTTCAAAATTCACTAACAGTCCTATTCTTCCATGTTTCGTGATACGTAACGGCAAAACATATAAACTCGTCATCCATAAGAAACTTGATAAAGAGACTCCTCTTCAGGATTTCAATAATATACTGGCAAGTTATATAGAAATGTATCCAGAGCAGTATATACCTTTTCTATATGAATCTATAAAAAGAGCTCCCTTTGATGAAACTCCACTTATAAAAAACTGGAGGGAATTATCTACCTCGTAAGCGCAATAATCCCTACTTTTAACAGGGCAGAGAAAATATCTGATCTTTGCTCCAGCCTGAAAGAATCGCTGAAATCAGGTTTGGATGAAGTGATAGTTGTTATGGATGGTTATTGTGAAAAAACATTCGATGAGCTAAATAAATGGGAGGATCAATTGCCCTTGAAAATTATCTCCCAAGAAAAAGAAAGTCCAGCAAAAGCTAGAAATAATGGTATAAAATGTTCAAGAAACAAATTACTTTGGTTTCTTGGTGACGACTGCATTGTAGAAAAAGACTGTCTGGAAAAAATGCTTATTTATGCTGACAAGTATGATATAATTCAGGGAAACATAAAATATCCTGAAGAATGGTTGAAAGACAATTTTACATATTTTCTGGAAAAGATGTCTCCTGTTCAGAATTATTTCGATAAATATGAAGGAAAGACAATCCCCTTTTATGCAGTAAGTACTTCCAATTTACTAGTTAATAAGGAAATAATAGCTGAAGCTGGATTACTGGATGAGCGGTTTAAAAAAGCAATATATGAAGACACGGAATGGGCGTTCCGTTTGAGCAAGAAATCGCCAGAAATAGTCTTTGCAAAAGAAGCATCAGTTAGTCATATACATAAACCTGTACTGGGAGACTTCTGCAAAAGACTAGTTGATGGAGGTTATTATGCTGCTTTTTTATCCCATTTACATCCTGAAACAAGTCAATTCCTTAATCTTGATACTCAAAAATCTGCTAAAACGCTGTTTTTCAATAAATATACGATTAATTTATGGTTCAGATTTGCAAAGAATAAAACAAAGAGAAACTGGTTTCTTTTTTTTGCATATAGAGGCTTGTTGAATTATCACCATAAAAAAGGATTAGAAGCTGCACAAAAAGAAGGTTTATTGTGAATCTTGTACTTGACATTACGCCTCTTCAGGATCCTGATACAGGTATAGCAATATATACTGGAAGTCTTCAAAGAGAGTTGATGAAGCAGCTGTCCTCAGAAGAACTATCCTTTTTATATTTTGGCAGAAAATTTGAATCCTCAGGAACTGAAGAAGAATTCTCAAAAAAACGTATTCCTTTTCCCGCTTATCCCTTCTACAGATACTGGTCATTTTTCAACAAACCCGAACTAGATTGCTTTACAGTTAACAGACAAATTTACCATAATACCAATTTCTTTGTTCCACCATCACAAAAAATAAAAACAATAGTGACTATTCATGATATAGCATTTATCCATTATCCTGAGACATCTTCAAAGAGGATTTCAAGAATTTATTCTAATTACAGAAAGATCTGGAATAGAGCTTCAATCATAATCACCCCTTCAGTTTCTACTAAAAATGATCTTATTGAACTAATGCCTGAATCTGAAAGCAGGATTTTCGTAGTCAATTATGGATTAGACAGCTTCTATAGAATAATAGACAGGAAATCAGCAAGACAATTTATAAAAGAGAAATGGAATATAGAAAAACCTTTTTTACTGCATGTAGGGAAAATAGAACCAAGAAAAGATCATAAGACTCTTTTTAAAGCTTTTGAAGTTATTTCAGAAAAACATGATCTTTTGCTTATCTGCGTTGGAGGTATTGGTTGGAAATCGAAAGAGATTCTTGATTATCTTGAAAAAAGCAAGGAAAGATCTAGAATAATGCTATTGAATGTAGTGAATAAAGAAGATTTGCTTAATTTATATAATAGTTCTGAAATGTTGGTTTTTCCTTCTATTTACGAAGGATTTGGTTTACCTGTAATAGAATCTATGTCATGCGGTTGTCCAGTTATTACCTGTAATAATTCGTCTCTAAGAGAAGCGGGAGGAAACGGAGCCTTGTATTTCCAGACAGGAAAGCATGAGGAACTAGCAGAATGCATCAATGAGTTACTAACATCTAAAGAAAAAAAGGATTTACTTGTAAAAAACGGAATTGAATGGGTAAGAAAATTCAACTGGGAAAAAGCGGCAAAAGAGCATATTGGAATTTACAGATCTTTGGAGTGAAAATGCTTGATATAAAATGGAACGATAGCTTCCCGTTGTTTGATACACATGGTCATCTTGATCTGGATGATTTTAATGATGACAGGATAAGTGTTTATGAGAAATACTCAGCTAATGAAAAGAATCTATTTATAAATATTGGTTTCAATTTTCAAACATCATTAAATACTGTATTCCTGACAAAGCAATTTGAGCGAATTTATGGCTCTGCAGGATTACACCCACATGAAGCAAGTGAATTCAAATCCTCATGGTTAAGTACACTCGAGAATTTCTTGCAGCAAGAAAAAATGATAGCGATTGGAGAAATAGGTCTTGATTTCTACAGGAATCTTTCTCCAAAAACCGATCAAGAAAGATCTTTCATAGAACAGCTTGAGTTTGCAAGACAAAAAAAATTACCTGTTATCATCCATTGCAGGGATGCTGGAAAAGAGATGAGTAGTTTGCTTAAGAAATATCCTCATTGGGGAATTTTACATTGTTTCCAGGGCGATTTGAATCTTTTAGAAACAGGTCTGTCCATGGATTACTTCATCTCATTTGCAGGAAATATAACCTATAAAAATAATAAACTAAATGAGCTTATCAAGGAGATCTCTGAAGAAAAAATACTGGTAGAAACTGATTGTCCATTCCTGACCCCAAATCCTTTCAGGGGGAAAAGGAATGAACCTTATGCTGTATCTCTGGTTGTAAGAAAAATCGCAGAAATTATTGAAAAAGAATTGGAATATACTGCAGAATTACTTTATGAAAATGGTGTTTCTTTTATTAATAAAGCATTATCTTTCAAATAGATACTTGCTGCTTCAGAATTGCTAGTGGCAAAATGAGATAGAATGCTGTGTATGAGCTTCCTGTTTCAAACCATAAATCTCCACCATTATCCTTAGCTAATTTATATGATATTGATAAACCAAGACCTGCTCCCTTGGCTGGATCTTTTGTTGAAAAGAAGGGAAGGAATACCTTGTCGCGAA
Organism: Candidatus Coatesiibacteriota bacterium; assembly: GCA_016927185.1. Taxonomy (GTDB): domain Bacteria; phylum JAFGND01; class JAFGND01; order JAFGND01; family JAFGND01; genus JAFGND01. Next base: position 15,087 of record JAFGND010000035.1, on the reverse strand, counting down.
TTCTCTCTGAAATACCACTTCCAGTATCCGTAACCGTTATTAAGGCATAATCTGTTCCAATTATATCAGCAGTTCTTACTGAAGCGAGATAACTCTCGTTGCATTTACATGCTGTAATCTTGAGTTTTCTTTTTGATGGTGACACATTTAAAAGTGCATCCCTTGCATTCAATATAAGATTGGTAAGTATTTGTTCTAGAATGCCAGCTACTACATATACAGCTAGATCTTCTTCGATTTTTATCTCTAGTTCTATAAGTTGTTGTTTCAATTGCCTGTTCATTATATTCAAGATTTCATTACATACATCATTGACATGAACAATTCTCAATGGTTGTTCTATATTATCAGAAATCAAATTAGTACTATTAATTGTCAGTTTTCTTACGCTATCAATGATTGAAGAAAGTACTAATACTGATTGTTCTATAGCATTTAAAATATCCTTAGTATGATCTTCAAGCCTTTCCCCTTTTTCTATTAATCTCATAAGCAATTGAACATTCAATCTGACAACATTCAATGGTTGTTTCATTTCATGTGCTATTCCTGCTGCCATTTCTCCCACTGATGCCAGTCTCTGGCTTTCTATAAGAAGTGCTTTCTGCATTTCAGTAGCTTTCTGCTGCTTTACTTCTCTTGTTTCATCCTTTATAACCACAAGGATTTGTTTATTCACAGGATAAAGAGTCATGCATAAATTCTTTTCCTCTTTTTCACTGTCAATAAATGGTATAGAGAAATGAAACTCCTTGCTTGTTGTTAATGAATCAGGATTTTCAATTATTTCAAGGATTCTTTTAAGTTCATTCGCATCAAGTATATTTTGAGGATTTATTCCAATACAGTTAAAAAAACTGGCATTTATTCTTGGTTTTAGCTCAGAAACATTCGAAAAACTCGCATTCCAGCTTATCAATTTTCCTTTACTGTCTAGCAAGACTATTCCAACCGGTAATGCATCCATCATTGTCTGTACTAAATTTCTGTGCGTATCGATCTCAATTCTTCTGCCAATTTCCTCAGTGACATCTCTTGAAATCTGTAAATAACCTGCAGGATTTCCATCTTCTGAATAAACAGGTGAGACAATGTTATTTATCCATATATATTCATTGGTTTTATCTTTCTTGAAATTTCTTGAAAAAATCCTGTATGTTACTGAGAAACCTGTTTTATATCTCCTTGCAAGAATTTCATTTATCCTTATTCTCGCATCTATTATAATATCTCTATCTTCTGGATGAACTGAAGCAAGAAATTTTTCAGAATCAGCATTCTCAAGTTCTTCCTTAGTCCATCCTAACAAACTTGTGCTTGTTCTGCTCAACACATATAATTTCTTGGATTCGAGTTCTGTAAAAACTATTGAATCTCTCGCATTTTCAAAAATCAGATCCAGGTATTTCTTTGATTTCTTGGTTTCGATATAATTTAAATGCTGCTTTAGATATTGATAAATTCTATCTGGTTCTAAATTCTTCTCCCATATTTCCCAAGTTCCTCCAATATTAATGGATGGCTTACCGATCAATATTACATCCTGATCTGCAATGAATGGAAGTATGTCAAACCAATTATCTTCAACCATCTCACTTTCAAGAAATATCAATTTCGTTGCAGTAGTCTTGAGAAGTGAGAATAGCTGGTTAATTTCCGAGATAGTTTTAACTTCAAATCCCAGAGAATTACCAAGAATATTTATCTGTTCCTGAAACCTTCTTATGGATGATAGAAGTATTATTAAATTACTGTTTGAATAAGTCACATTTTATAAATGTTCTAACCCGGATTTCTTAGTCTTACGTGCATATGATCTCTGTGACCGGGCTCATGATATAACTTATTAAGATACTTCTTGTAACGCGTTAAACCATTATCATTTATATATTTATACAAACCAGCTTTTATTCCTGAATCAATGAATATTACTTGTACTCTTCCAGTATCTATAAAGCTTTTTAGTAATAACAAAGTCTTTCTCATATCAATTCTTGAGTTTGGAAGACTGGTGAAACCCTTCAAATGAAGTCCTTTTGCGGGTATCCCTATATCTACATCAAGTCCATTTTGGTGACTATTATGTCCTCCCAAAGGTCCTCCACCTTTTTTCGATAAATCTCCAACTACAATTCTGGTAAATGATTTTCCCAATGATCTTTTATATCTTGCAGAAGCAGTAACAATTGTAGAAATCAACCATCTTGTTCCATAATTGAAATGTCTTTCAGGATTCTTTATGATATAATTCCTTGAAGGTCTTAGTTTATAATTGACTGCTAATCTGCCTCTAAATGGCTGCCCTAGTGCCCCTGAAGCAGTTTTCTTGAAAGCTTTGAAAGGTAGTTTTTTCTTTATTCTTTTTTTCTTTTTCCATTTATTTCTTCTTTTTATTTTGTTCTTCTTTGAAATCCTCTTTTTTGTTTTTTTAATCCTTGATTTTTCTTTTACATTATTCTTTGGGTGAGTTTTATTGGTTGTCCTGGTTTTTAGCCCTTTAGAGCTGCTTTTCTCCAGTTCTCTTATAATATCATTGTTTAAAGGTTTTTGGGCATTCAATATGCCAATAAAAATTAAAACCAAGACCAGGAATCTACATTTCCCGACAACATTAGATATCTTTCTCATTTTCATAACACAGTATGATTTTCAGACATTTCTAGCAAGCTTTTTTTGAATTATGTTTGTGCTAATGTGCTCATAATAAGCATTTTAAAGATTTGCAGGTAAGATTATTATTAATCAATGTCTTTGAATTGAATTCTTATGCTTTCATCCTTTTATTACAAGAACAGGCATCATCCTTGCAACCGGTTTTACTAATCCAGCTAGAATACAGATTTCTACGACTTCTTCAATATCCTTATATGCTTCAGGAGCTTCATCAAGAGTTCCCTTCAATGAAGGAGTCTTCAGTTCTATTCCTTTCTGTTTCAATTCATTAACTAGCTTATTTTGATTTATTGTCTGCTTCGCCCTCTTTCTTGACATCAACCTGCCAGCTCCATGAGCGCATGAACCAATTGATTTTCTCAAAGATCCTTCAACTCCTACTAATATATAGCTTGAAGTTCCCATACTTCCTGGCATTAACACAGGATGACCTGTTTCCCTGAATTGTATGGGCAAGTCTTCGTGAAAAGCTGGTAATGCTCTTGTTGCACCTTTTCTATGAACAAAAACTTTCCTTCCAAAATGCTTTTCGATCTTGGCAATATTATGAGCTATATCATAAATAACTTTTATTTCATTTTCCTTTATCTGAAAATTTCCAAGCACTTTCCTTATAAAATGAGTTATTGCCTGCCTGTTAGCCCATGCAAAATTGGCAGAAGCTTTCATTGCCGAAAAATATTCTTTTGCCAATAATGATTTCGATTCAGCATAAATAAGGTTTCCATCTTTCAATCCTGTCTTTTTGCCAGGTTTCTGCAAAATCCTTAAATAATCACTGCATACTTCATGACCTAATCCTCTGGAACCTGTATGTATACTAATTGTTACCTGATTTTTTTTTACAATTCCGAAAGATGAAGCAATATTTGTATCAAAGATTTCTTCAACTTTCTGAAGTTCTATGAAATGATTTCCTGCTCCTAATGTGCCTAATTGATTAATCCCCCTGTCTTTTGCTCTTTCACTGACATTCCTGCTATCTGCACCTTCCATACAACCATTTTCTTCTGAGTTTTCCAAATCTTCCTTCAAACCCATTCCATTCTTTACAACCCATCTTGCACCTTCAGTCAAAATATCGTTCAAATCAGATTTACTTAAGTTTATACTTGATTTGGGTCCTAAACCCACCGGGATCTGTCTGAAAAACTCGCTATGTATCATTTTTAAATCTTTCTTTATATCATCTATCTCCATATTCAGACCTATCAGTCTTATTCCGCAATTAATATCAAAACCAATCCCCCCAGGAGTTATTATTCCATCATGATAATCAAATGCAGCAACCCCTCCAATTGGAAATCCATATCCTTGATGAGCATCAGGAAGCATCAAGCTGGCATAGATAATTCCTGGAAGAGTAGAGACATTTATTGCTTGCTCTATTGCCTTATCCTTTTCCATATTCTGTAACAGATTCTTATTTGCAAAGATATTGACAGGGACTCTCATATCCCCATATGGTTCAATTCTGTATTCTGCCTGATTAATCTGTTTCATAAATCAACAACCACCTGAGATGTATAATTGCCTTTCAAAGTCCTTTCTACAAAAAAATCATGATATGTTATTGCTTTGACTTCTCCCTGGAAAACATAATTCTCAGTATTATCACCAATCAGGTGAATAATTGCTGTTCCGTTATTTATATCTATCATAGTTATTTCTTTCATGATGAAGCTCTTGCTATCAATTATATAAAGAATCTCTGATAATAAATTAAATAAAATTTCCTCATTATCTTTACCTTCAATTTCTATATCAATCTCTGCCTTGGGTTCAATTTTTTTTGTGTCTATAATTAAATTAATCACTCCTTGTGCAGCTTCTTTAAGAAGTGAAATGAAATCATCTGCCCAAACAAAAATCCTTGCATCAGCAGTCTGCTCGAGATATTTATAACCTGAATCTTTCATTGATTAAAGATAAGGTTCTGAAAATTCCCCCATTGAAAGGAATTTATCAATTCTCTGCTTGCTTAGTACCGAACCTTCTAGATGAGACAAATGCTTGAGATTCTTCAAAATCGACTTTTTCAAGTTATCTGCAGTAGTTTGCCAATCATTATGAGCCCCTCCAAGAGGCTCTGCTATTATCTCATCAATAACTCCCAGTTTAAGCAAGCTCTGAGCGGTTAATTTCAATGCATTTGCTGAATCTTCCACTTTTGCCTGATCCCTGAACAGAATTGCTGCACAACCTTCTGGTGAAATGACTGAGTAGATAGAATGTTCAAGCATTAATATCCTGTTTCCAACTCCAATCCCAAGCGCGCCTCCTGAACCACCTTCTCCTATGACAGAAATAATAATTGGAACCTTTATGAGTGCCATTTCCCTGAGATTAACCGCAATTGCTTCTGCTTGACCTCTTTCTTCTGCGCCAATTCCAGGATAAGCACCAGGAGTATCAACCATACACAATACTGGTAATCTCATTTTTTCTGCAAGTTTCATTAATCTCAGTGCTTTCCTGTATCCTTCTGGATTTGCCATTGCAAAATTCCTGAAAGTTCTTTCCTGAAGAGTTCTTCCTTTTTGATGTCCAATAAGCATAAGTTTCTTGTCGTCTATGGTAGCAAAGCCGCCTATTATTGCTGAATCATCGGCATAATGTCTGTCGCCATGCAATTCAATAAATTCTGCCTGCCATATCTTCAGGTAATCAAGTGTATATGGTCGTTTGATATGTCTGGCAATTTGGACCTTCTGGTAAGGAGTGAGATTTGTATATAATTGCTCTTTTAATCTGTTGGCAGTTTTTTCTAAACGTAATATCTCTGTTTTATAGTCTTCTGAATTTGGTAATTCCTTTAAAGCCTGAATTCTATTTGATAACTCAACAAGCGGTTTTTCAAATGGAAGGTATACATTTTCCAATATTTATTTTTCTCCAAGTACTATTTCGTTTAAGGCTTCCAGGAAATAATCAGTTTTATCAATAATTTGAGGAGGGATTCGTCTTTTATATAATGACCATGATTTCCTTATTTCTGGTTTCAAGACTTCAACAAGATTACTGTCTTTTCTTCCTTTCTCTATCTTCTCTTTATTGTATGCTACTATATCAGACGCTAGTACTCTTGCCAATCTTCTAGCATCCATGTGGGCTTTTCTTTCTTGGGGAGGTAATGCTTCAAGGAAAGATTCAAATTCACTTTTCTTTTTTTCATCTGTTTCCTGTGTTGCTGCTGGAGAAGTTTTAGTATCCTTGCTTTGTTCTGCAATCTTGTCAAGAACAACTTTCTCTTTTTCCTGTTCCTGGCTAACTGTAAAGACATTTGAGCATTTCTTGCACTTTACCCTCATACTTTCTTTTTCAGAAATACGTTCTTCAGGTATTTTGTACTTTGCACCACAACTAGGACATGTAATAATCATCACTACCCCCGAGCTTTTTTTGGATTTAAACTTTTAAAGGAGTTTTTGTCGATAGTTTTAAGTATTTTTTGTCAAGTTAGTTTTATTAAAAATATTCTTTATTCGCAATAGACAGGTTTTATTATCTTTGATTCCAAGATTGGACTTGCCATTTTTTTCATTTTACAGAAAAGAAACCGTTTTTAAAAGGAGGTTTCAAAAATGAGGTTCTCAAGAAGGGAAATTCTGCAAATGTCGGCTTTTCTACCCTTTGGAATTATTATCAATCCTCTGTATGGTGAACAGGAAATCAGATTTCCTTCCGGGAATGTTAAGGATTTCTGGAAAGACAACTATATAGTCCATAAAAATGTAGATATATCAAGACTTGATAAGAATATAATCAATGCAAAAGTTGATGGAGCCTGGAAGGAATTCCCTATAAGAGGCTACAGCGATGAATTCCTTGACTGGAACTTAAAAAACAGGCAAAAATTGCTTGGAATTTTCTTGAGAATGTTTGAAGGAGATAAAAATGCATCCAGGGAAATTTCATTTGATGGAGCTCATAACGCAATGGTGGCAAGCTATGGAAGAGCAAGAGAAGATAGCATATTTTCTCTTAACAATGCAGTGAAAGGTACTGGACTTGTTCCTGAACAAAAACTTTTGAAAGAGAGAATAGAAGAATTCAGGCAGTATGATTCAGCTGACGATAAAGATATGCAGAAAAGAAAGAAAAAAATAGAGCTTCTTCTCCAAAATTACAAGAAACCCGAATTATGGGATAGAAGAGCTTTGATTTCATTAGAATTATATACAACTCCTTCTTTTCAGACACATACATTTCTGAATGTCATGGAAAATCCTGTTACCAATGTCGTTTTTCTTGATGTAGTATCTTATGAATTGCGTTGTATATGTTATTTGATAGACCCTCTCAATCCTGATTTGAGTGATATAGAAAAGCAATGGATTGAATATTCAAATGGAGCACATAGTCATTTTCATGGCAAGTTCAAGAGAAATTTTATAACTGCACTATATTTTGTTATAGAGGAATTTGATAATTCTCCTGGAAGGCCTGAAAAAGGCCACGGCAAGAGAACTGTTCCATAAAGATCCTCTTTAAGCATTTTGCTAAAAACTCAAAGGATACTGAAGTGCATTTTGTTTTTTCAAAAAATGCACTTCAAGACTATTCTTAAAGGAAGAAGTAGTATTTCCCAGATAAACATTATTTTCCAGTATATAAAATAAAGCAATAATCTCAGGGGAAAAACTATTGCAAAAAACTGCCAATAAAATGCGTTCAGTAATAGCTTCATTCTGTTATATTGTAAATCTCAGCAACAGAAGGTGATTCCTTACATACATCTTTCCAGAAGAATAGAAGCAGTTTTCTATATGAAGGATTTTTCTTGAAGCCACCTTTAGGACCTGCATGAGAACCTTTTGATATAACTGCTTTCCAGGCTTTCTCTCCACTATAGCCTTTTATATCAACAAGATATCTAGCTATAATCGCTCCAGTTCTGTCTGCACCCCATGTACAATGAACATATATGCCTTTTCTTGAATTCATAAGTTTCTTGAGTTTAGCCCATTCTTTCTCAGTAGGTACTTTAGAAGCATTCATATATAGTCTTATCTGCTTCAATCCAGCCTGTTGGATAAGACCAGGAAGCCTCTTTCTTGATCTCGAAGAACCATCTAGAGTGATGACATATTCTACACCCTTGCTTTTCAAATACTTGAGAATTGCCAATACTTCTTTGTTTGAATTTTGGTATGATGGAGATAAAGGTGTTCCTCCACAATGTAAGAAACCATCAATAATTCTGTAATTATAAGGATGATTATCATTATTGAAATCTTTCTCTACCTTGCCATCTATTGCCATAAGCAATACAAAAAGAGCAATGAAAATGTTCATTTGTCCGTGTCTGTTCCCTTGTAAGATTTGAACAAGTCTATAATTGATCTGGAATCTATATCTGAGTTTTTTATAAAACTTACGAAAACTGAGAAATTCTCCATTGTAATATTACTCATACCATGTTCAAGTTTACATGCATCTTTTATTGCTATTTCCTTGGGGACACATAATATATCAACAAGAAAGCTTAGAAGCATCTCATGTTTTGCATAAATACTATTTCCAAGCCTCATCCCTTTTTCTGTAAGGTAAATATGACCATATTTTTCGTGGATTACCAGTCCTTTATCAGCCAATGATTTCATTGCAGCATTTGCAGAAGGTTTGGATACCCCCAAAAACTCACTTATTTCTTTTATTCGGACTGCTTTTCTATTTCGAGATAAAATAGTTATTGCTTCCAAATAATCTTCTGATCTAGAACTAATTTTTTTGATGGTTTCTTGAAACGCTATATAGAATGTTATGTCAAGTGATTTATTGAAATAGTTTTCTATTAATTGAAATTCCTTTCAATTATTTCATTACTTACCGAGGAAGAAGGATAATCTGATTCAGTGCTTGCTGTCGATTTGAAAGGCCACAAGAAATAAACAAGTAACCAGAGAAGGGCGAATAACCAACCCCATCCATAGTATCTGCCTTTGTAAACCATTTTTTCCTCCTTAATTATTATCTAATAAGCAAGAAATATGCCAAAACCATCATACGACTATATATAGTCAAGATAATAGTCTTATGGAAACTATTTCCCTTAATTAAATCAGAAATCATTTCCTATTATATTATGTATTATCAAGATTTCAATAGACTCGACTGAAATTGTATTTTTTTTATTCTTTTAATTCACTTGACATAACAATGCTTTTTAAGAGTTCAGAAAAGTCAATTATTAATGGAGGTAGAAAATGCTTGAAATGAAGATTCCTATTGTCGAGATTGATGGAGATGAAATGACAAGGGTGATCTGGAGTATGATAAAAGAGTGCTTGTTAAAACCTTTTATCAATCTGAAAACCGAGTATTATGATTTGAGTATAACAGAAAGAGACAGAACAGATGATCAGATAACAAAAGACGCTGCAGAAGCAATAAAAAAGTACGGAGTTGGCTGCAAATGTGCAACAATAACCCCAAATGCTGACAGGGTAAAGGAATTCGGATTGAAAAAACAATGGCCAAGTCCAAATGGAACAATCAGGGGAATTCTTGATGGGACTGTTTTCAGAAACCCAATAATCATGAAGAACATTCCTCCATTCGTTCGATCATGGAAAAAACCCATACATATAGGTCGTCATGCATATGGAGACATTTACAAAAATATAGAAATACTTATCAATGAAGCAGGAATAGCCAAAATATGTTTCACTCCAGAGAATTCTGAAGAGAGAATAACAAAAGAAATTCACTCTTTCAAAGGTGGTGGAGTTGTAATGGGTATACATAATACTGAGAAATCAATAAGGAGTTTTGCAAGAAGCTGTATTAATTATGCAATAAGTGAAAAATTACCTCTCTGGTTTGCAACAAAAGATACTATCAGTAAGACATATCACGCATATTTCCGTGATATATTCAATGAAGAAGTAAAAAAGAATGAAGACAGACTGAAGGAAGCAGATGTCATGTACCGCTATTTGTTGATTGATGATGCTGTTGCACAAGTCATAAAGAACGAGGGAGGAATTCTCTGGGCTTGCATGAATTATGATGGTGATGTAATGAGTGATATGGTAGCAGCAGGTTTTGGAAGTCTCGGGATGATGACTTCAGTTTTAGTCTCTCCAGATGGGTTGTTTGAATATGAAGCAGCTCATGGAACTGTTACAAGGCATTTCAGGGAATACCAGAAGGGTAATCCGACAAGTACAAACTCAGTTGCAAGTATTTTTGCATGGACAGGTGCTATTGGAAAGCGTGGGCAACTCGATAACAATAAAAACCTTACAGAATTTGCTAGAAAGATTGAGTATTCAGTAAAGGAAACAATTGAATCAGGGATTATGACTAAGGATTTGTTTCTGCTGGCTGATCCCAAACCAGATAAATATGCTTCTACTGAAGAATTCATAGACGCAGTAGCAGGCAAGTTATAAACTGAACAGGGAGTAGATAGGCTGCTCCCTTTCTGTTAATCCAAGCATACAAATAAACAAATCTATTTTAGTTGCATTATATTTTTCTTATATTTTTCTTGACCTGACTTGGTCATTACAGGGTTCTATCTTTCATATGTTAAAGCGCATAGTTTTCTTCTTATTTGCTTTAGCTTACTTATCTATATATTTTTGCATGCAATTCTTCGGTTATGCAAAGAAGACCTTTTTCTTCTCAAGTGTATTGCTGAAGATCTTTATAAAACCTGATTTATTGATAGTTTACAGATATCCATTAGCCTTGCTTTTTTTCATATTCATAATTGTCTCCCTTCTGGTTCTTTTCAGATATCATCCAGTAGCAAGACTTTTATTTAAAAACTTATGGAGACTATTCATAGAAAGAAAATATGTTCTGCTATCTCTATTATTCCTCTGGATAATAATGATAAGCTTTGATTTGTATACCGTTGTTTTTACTGGAAAAACCAAATGGCGGGTACTTATGATGCAAGGTTTCGCTATTGATATTTCAGGTTTCCTTTCACTTGTCTTCCTTATGGCAGCAAATCCTTTGAAATTCATTTTCGAGAACACTTTTGAAAAAACGAGAAGTTTTTTCTTTTCATCAAGCAGGAAGAATTTCCTACTGAGGTTATATATTATTTATTTCGTTTTTTCTTTGTTCATCTCTATATTCATTTTCAAGCAAATGCCCAGAATTGAAGACGAAATCAGCTATTTATTACAGGCCAGGATCTTTGCATCCGGTAAATTTCATTTAGGATCCTTCCCTTTTGCTGATGCAATAAATTATTACTGGATATATACGGCTGAAAAAGTCTATTCAACCTTCACTCCTGGCTGGCCATTAATACTTTCTATAGGAGCATTCCTGAAAGCTCCCTGGCTAACAAATATAATAATAAGTGCTATAACTCTGTTTTTCATTTACAGGCTGGGAGCATTGCTCTATAATGAAAGAACAGCAAGACTGGCAGCGATTCTGGCAGTTTTTTCACCTTGGTTCATTTTCATGACTCCCTCTTTCATGAGCCATCCATCATGCATGCTGATGATCTTGATTGCTTATTTCTGCTATTTCAATTATAAAGACAGGAATGTTTTGCTTTCTACCTTAATTCCAGGTTTATTGACAGGTTACGCATATCTGATAAGGCCTCTGAGTGGAATTGTAATGGGTATCCCATTATTGTATCTGATAATAAAGCAATTCAAGAAAAAAACCATACTGGATTTGTTACTGTTTCTTGCAGGACCTTGTATTGCCCTTGCCTTCACAATGTATTATAATTACAATCAGACAGGAGATCCGCTCTTGTTCCCTGTAAGCAAGTATACAAAGATCTATTTCGGTCATGAAATAAACTCACTTGGATTTTCCAGTGAAAGCGGATTATGGGCTACTTATGGAAGTTACGGGCATTCCATCAATAAAGCTATATCAAATACAATGCATAATTTAAGAGGACTTAATCATGATCTTTTCAGCTGGGGAATTCCCGGATTGCTTTTTATCCTGATTTACTTCATTTACAATAAACTGAAAGAGACCGATTATGTATTGCTTGCAGGATGCTTGATTTATGTATTCGCATATTCATGGTATTTCTTTTATGGAGGGACAAACTGGTCTGCAAGATTCTACTTTGAATTGGTTCCATTTATTTTCATTTTTTCTGCAGCTGGCTTGTTCACCTTGCTTGAGAATACACTCTGGATAGACGTTCTCAAGGGATTCAATATAAGACTGGTAAAAATCATGCTTGTGACAGGATTTATATTGATCTTGCCTGTAAGCGGATTTGCTCTTCTGGAAAGGCACAGCCAGAATCTTCATGGGATAGGAGATAAACTATACAAAGACCTGAAAAAGAATAAAATAGATAATGGACTTGTTTTTGTAATTCCTTATGATCAGAAAACCTATGGATTGGTCTGGTATTCAGTTTATGGTCCTGGTTTCTTGTTAAATGATCTTGAATTCAAAAACAAACTTTTGTTTGTTAAGCAGCAGAATGAGAAAAGGGATTACGAGGTTTCCCAGTATTTCAAGAATTACAAAGTCTATATATACCAGCCTAATCAGGTTGCCCAGATATATCATCCAGACTTTGATTATTCGTATTTCAAACCATATAGTCCCGACCCAAATGCCTCAGTAATTCCCAGAAACATAAAACATACAGAAAAAACCATTAAAAATGTTATGAGACCTGATCTGGAAGAAGAAGATTAGCTAGCCATAAATCTTTTCAGATAGCTATTTACCCGAATTCGGGCAAATCTCTTGCATAAAAAAAACAGGATATTATACTTTGCTTTGTGAAAATCATAGAGAGAATTTCTTTTATAACCGGACTTTCATCAGACAAGTCTAAAAAAGTGCTTGAAGAAGTCTTTTCTGCACTTGATTTGACATTAGAGGAATATATAACAAAAAGACACAATGAATTGTCTAAAGACTTGAAAAATGATCAAATTTATGTAATCATTCAGAATGAGATAAAGAACTTGAGATTCAAATCAAAACCATTATCGCTCAGGCAGATAAGACGTATTATTTACGGATAGGAGGGAAAAATGTGCGGAATTACAGGTTATATAGGTAAAACTAATGGTTTACCTTTCATTATCCAGGGTTTGAAAAGACTGGAATACCGTGGTTATGATAGTGCGGGAATAAGTTATATAGAGAATAGCAAGATAAAAACTTATAAAAAGAAAGGCACTATTCATATACTGGAAAAGAATATTCCAGGCAATATCAACAGTACAGCATTGATAGGTCATACGAGATGGGCAACACATGGAGAACCTTCAGATAACAATTCTCATCCACATAACGACTGTAACAACAATCTCAGTATTGTTCATAATGGAGTTATTGAGAATTATTCTATTCTCAAGGCAAAGCTGCTTGAAGAAGGACATAAATTCACTTCTGATACTGATTCTGAGATACTTGCACACTTGATTGAAAAATGCTATGATAATGATCTTCTGTCAGCAGTGAGAGAATCTCTCAGGTATCTTGAAGGACCATATGGTCTTGTCATTCTTTCAGCTAAAGAGCCTGACAAGATAATTGCTGTAAGAAATGGGTCACCGCTAGTTCTTGGAATTGGAGAAGATGCAATGTATGTTGCTTCAGATGTAAACGCACTTGCAGCGTATACAAGAAACGTGATTTATCTTGAAGACAGGGAGCTTGCAGTACTTACAGCGAATTCTTACAGAACATATCATTTTGAATCAGGAGAGATCCAGAAGACCATAGACAAGATTGACTGGGATCTTGTTGAAATGGAGAAAAAGGGATTCAAGGATTTCATGGAAAAGGAGATTTTCGAACAACCAGAAAGCATAGGCAAGACCATGAAGGGAAGGATATTGAAGGAATTTGCAACAAGCAAGCTTGATGGTCTTAATATGAGGACATCTGAATTGGAGCAGATAAAAGAGATACATTTCGTTGCATGCGGTACAAGTCTTCATGCAGCAATGATTGGGGCAATGTGGCTTGAGAATTATGTCAGAATCCCTTGCAGATGCGAAATAGCGAGTGAATTCAGATACAGAAATCCTGTAGTACGTGCTGATACTCTTTATTTTGCAATAAGTCAGAGCGGAGAGACTAAAGATACTATTGGAGCCATGCAAGAAATAAAAATAAAGGGTGGAAAGGTATATGGCATTTGCAATGTTGCAGGTTCAACCATAGCTAGGCTTTCAGACGGGGGAGTCTATCTTCATGCAGGACCTGAAATTGCAGTTGCATCAACAAAGGCATTCACATCCCAGCTTGCAGTGCTTGCGCTTTTCACTTTACTTATTGGCAGAAGCCGTAATCTATCTCCATCTGTCGGCATGCAATGGATTTCAGAATTCGAAGCGCTCTCAAGCAATATGGATAAAATACTCGCTCAGATGGATCATATAAAGTCAATAGCACAGAAAGCAAAGAATTACAAGAATTTCCTCTTTCTTGGAAGAGGACTTCATTACCCAATAGCTCTGGAAGGTGCGCTGAAACTGAAAGAGATAACTTATATTCATGCTGAAGGTTATTCTGCAGCTGAGCTAAAGCATGGTCCTATTTCATTACTGGACAAGGATATGCCAGTCATGTTCATAATCCCGAAAGATGAGCTTTATGATAAGGTTTTCTCTAATCTTCAGGAAGTCAAGGCAAGAACGTGCAAGGTGTTCTGTATTGCAACTGAGGGGGATACAAGGGTAAAGGAAATGGCTGATGATGTAATTTATATACCAGAATCTCGCGAGATGTTTACTCCATTTCTTACAGTAGTTCCTCTCCAGCTTCTTGCATATTATGTTGCGAAACTGCTTGGAAAGCCAGTGGATCAGCCAAGACATCTTGCAAAGAGTGTTACTGTTGAATGAGAAATCGGGGAAATTTTTAATTTCCCCTGCCCTCTAAAGAATATTAACAGATGATTACAAGAGCAATACTCAATATAATGATGAGGGATGGAGATCGAAGCCCTCACCAGAAGCTCCTCCTGAATAGAAACCTCACCCTATTTATCCCCTCTTTGTATGAACCTCACCCCTAACCCCCTCTCCTGCAAGGAGAGGGGAATGGTGGATTAGCTGCTAGCTTCTTCCTTCTCCTTGGGGGAGAAGGATTGAGGATGATGGCTAGGAATAAAACCTTACCCCCTGCCAATTTGCATGAACCTCTCCCCTAGCCCCTCTCCTTGTAGGAGAGGGGAGTCTGGAAGACGGGGTGAGGTTAATATAATTTTCCTCCTCAAATAATTATAAGGAAAACCATTCCTGATGATTTACTGATAAGAGTCTCTTTTTAATATGAACAAGAGGAATTATATAAAACAGCTAATCTCACTATTCTTTCCTGATGCATACAGGAGATATTAATTTCACTATATAATTATAAAGAAAAGGTCTCAAAAGTTACTACTTTTATATACTTTTGTATACTTTTATGGTAAAAGTAATGTAATTA
>JAFGND010000034.1 GCA_016927185.1 Candidatus Coatesiibacteriota bacterium | reverse complement strand
TAATTTTATCGGTGGCAGCTTGTTTGTTGGGGGTATATACTGGTATACTTTTGTAAAGGAAGATAAATAACCCTCGATTAGTTGTCTTTATAAACTGATAATAAATGAAAGCTAATCTGAGATTACAGGAAAGCATGATTTTAAAACTGATTAGACAGTAATTATTTTGTTGTTTGAAGACAGAAAAGATATCCAGGGATACAAATAGAATAAGAAATGCAATGCATTTGAATACTATCAATCCCTGGAATAGAAAAAAGGAAATAAAGATAGAAAGGCTGGTAAGGCTTCAGGCATGAAAAATCTTGACAGCAATTTCATTGATAATAGCAGGTAAATCAAATTTTATAGGAGGTAGGAATGAGTTCAAATAATAATGAAGTGCACATTGAAATTGATGGAATTCAGGCAATTGGCAAACCTAATGAAACAATACTAACTGTTGCAAAGAGATACGGGGTTTATATTCCTACTTTATGCCATCTTGATGGACTTACTCCTGCTGGTGCATGCAGGATTTGTATTGTAGAAGTTGAACGTGCAAGATTACCTGTCATTTCATGTGCAACTCCTATCATGGAGGGAATGAAAATCAAGACCGATACAGAAATGCTCAGGAAGAGCAGGAAAATGACACTTGAACTTCTCCTTTCAGAACATCCTCATGACTGCATGGTTTGTGAACAGAATGGTAATTGCGAGCTTCAAAATCTTGCTTATGAATACAAGGTAGATAATATACGTTTTCCAATCAAGACTGACAAAGAACCTCTGGATGATACAAGTGAGGTACTTATTCGAAATCCAAATCTATGCATATTATGCGGAAGATGTGTAAGGGCATGCAAGGAAATTACTATCAGGGACGTTTATGATTTCTCGGAAAGAGGATTTGAGACAAGAATAATTGCCGGTCTTAATCAGCTGCAAAAAGATACCGAATGCGTTTCTTGTGGTGAATGCGTTCAGGCTTGTCCAGTAGGTGCAATAACAGAGAAACCTTCATTTGGAAAAGGTCGTATCTTCGAGTTCACAAAGACAAAGACAACTTGCTCATATTGTGGTGTCGGTTGTCAGATGTATCTGCATGTAAGAGATAACAAGATAATAAAGGCAACTGGAGTTAAGGATGAAGTTAACGATAATAACGGCTCCCTGTGCGTGAAGGGAAGATTCGGGAATGATTATATTCACTCACCTGAAAGACTCACCTCTCCTTATATAAGAGTTAATGGGAAACTTGAGAAAGCGACGTGGGATGAAGCTTATGATTATATTACTGAAAAACTGCTTTCAATAAAGGAAAAGCATGGACCTGACAGCATAGCAGGCTTGTCTTCAGCTAAATGCACAAATGAGGAGAATTATTTGTTCCAGAAGTTATTCAGGAGGATAATCGGCACAAACAATGTGGATCATTGTGCCCGTCTCTGACACAGCTCTACCGTAGCCGGTCTGGCTGCAGCTTTCGGTTCTGGTGCAATGACAAACAGTGCCAAGGAACTTCTTGATGCTGAAGTTATTCTTATAACAGGAACAAACACTACTGAAAATCATCCAGTAATTGGAAACATGATAAAGCACGCTGTAAGGTATAATGGAGCAAAGCTTATTGTTATTGATCCCAGAAAAATAGAACTGACTAAATTTGCGACTTACTGGTTGAGACAAAAATCAGGTACGGATGTTGCCTGGATGAATGGCATGATGAATGTAATCATAAATGAAAACCTTTATGATAAGGAATTTGTTGAAAGCCGGACAGAGAATTTTGACAGTTTCAAGGAAGTAATTCTTAAATATACCCCAGAGAGGGTAGAGGAAATATCAGGAATCCCGAAGGAAGACTTGATAAATGCAGCAAGAATGTTTGCAAAAGCAAGGAAAGGCATGCTCTTCTATTCTATGGGAATAACCCAGCATATTACAGGAGTTGATAATGTAAAATCATGCGCAAATCTCCAGATGCTGACTGGGCATATGGGAATTGAATCAGGAGGAGTTAATCCCTTGAGAGGTCAGAGTAATGTCCAGGGTGCATGTGATATGGGTTGTCTGCCTAATGTCTATCCAGCTTACCAGGCAGTGACAAATGAGGATATTGCAAAGAAATTCGAAACTGCATGGGGAGGAGAACTTAGCAGAAAAGTTGGATTAACTATCACTACAATGATGGAAGAAGCTCATAAAGGAAATCTCAAGGCATTGTATGTATTCTCTGAAAATCCCATGATGTCTGATCCAAATCTCAACCATGTAAGAGAAGCACTTTCCAAGCTTGATCTGCTAGTTGTTCAGGATATGTTCATGACTGACACTGCAGAAATTGCCCATGTGATTTTACCAGGAGTTTCATTTGCAGAGAAAAATGGGACATTCACCAATACAGGAAGACGTGTCCAGAGAGTGAGAAAAGCTATAGAACCTGTTGCGGGTAAGGAAGACTGGCAGATATTCATTGAATTGGCTAACAAGTTCGGGTATGAATGGTCATATTCCTCAGCTTCAGACATTTTCGAAGAAATAAGGAAAGTCACTCCATCTTATGCAGGAATGAATTATGCAAGATTCGAGAAAGAAGGCGGTCTGCCATGGCCATGTCCATCTGAGGATCATCCGGGAACACAAGTTCTTCATAAAGGAAAATTCACACGCGGGCTTGGGCTTTTCCATGCACTAGAATGGCTACCACCTGCAGAATTACCTGATGACGAATATCCACTCATTCTTATCACCGGGAGAATTCTATATCATTACCATACTGGAACACTATCAAGAAGATCCAAAGTTCTTGATACTATTGCTCCAGAAGGATATGTAGAGATATCACCTTTCGATGCACAAACAATGCATTTGTTAGAAGGGGAAAAAGTCAAGGTTTCTAGCAGGAGAGGGAAAATTGATATAAAAGTGAAGATAACTGATATGGTAGATGAAGGAAGAGTTTTTATTCCTTTCCATTTCAGAGAAGCTGCAGCAAATTTACTTACTAATGACGCCTCGGATCCAATTGCAAGAATACCTGAATACAAAGTCTGCGCAGTTAAGCTGGAGAAGGTTATTGATTAGGGATTCAGTTAAAATACTGTATCCCTGATATGGGAGATAATTCACTTAAATACGGATTGATTCTCGCAGGAGGATTATCATCAAGGATGTCTCTTGACAAGAGGGAGATATTACTTGATGGCAGACGATTAGTAGAAATAGCAATAGAAAACATCAAGAAATTCTCCCTGAATCCAGTCTTAGTTGTGTCAGATAAGAATAGCAATATTAAAGTTTCTGAGGAAGTCTCTGTCATAAAGGATTTATATGAAAATTATGGTCCACTGGGTGGTATACATTCTTTTTTGCAGCAATATAACGAAAGCGCATTGGTTATTGCATGTGATACTCCTTTTATAGGAGGAGCTTTACTTGAGGGACTTATAAACATTTATAATAAAGATATCTGGATATTGCACTACAAAATGGGAAATTATATAGAACCGCTTCCCGGTATATTTTCTCCAGGTATTTTACCCTTTCTTGAAAATGCTTTTTCTTTTTCAAACAGGGTCTCTTGCAGAGAAATGTTTGCTTCACTTCCTGAAAACAAATGGAAGATAATTGAAAGACCAGTTGAGTTCAGGGATTTCTTTTTCAATATAAATACTGCCGAAGATTTGATGAACATAAAGAAATACTATTCAGATAATCCAGTAAAGACAATTACAGCACTTAAATATAATGACAATCCTTCAAGTATCACAGAAGATATTGTTGATGAAGTTCCTTTTGAAATATACATAAACGGGATATCAAGAGCAGTTCTAATGTGCAGTCCAGCAGATATGAATGAGCTCGCAACAGGATACGCAATTTCGGAAGGATACATTGACAAAAGAGAGGTTGCTGTCTCAGTCATAAATAGCGAGAAGGGGATCAAGGCGATAATTGAAACAGATAAAATCATTGAAAATGAAAGCATGAAACGTGTGTTAACCTCTGGTTGTGGCAGTTTCAAAAGCAGTATCATTATAAATGCTGAAAAGCTGCAAAATTTGAAAATAGATAATGACATGAAAGTGAAATCAAATGTGCTTTCCAGTGTTATGGACTCGTTCCAGAAATCATCCTCTGTTTATTTGATGACAGGAGGAGTACATAGCGCAGCACTTGCTCTGGATAATGAGATAAGGTATTATTCCTTTGATATAGGAAGACACAATGCAGTAGACAAAGTTGTAGGTAAGGCAATACTGAAAAAAGATGATCCTTCCAGATATGTCCTGTATGTCTCGGGAAGAATAAGTTTTGAAATGGTACAGAAAGCCCTGAGGCATGGAATAAGCATACTTGTATCAAGATCAGCATCAACGTATCTGGCTGTTCAGATGGCAAGAGAGACAAATCTAACACTTGTTTCTTTTGCTCGCGGGAAGAGATTCACTATTTATAGCGGAGAGCAGAGGATAATTTTATAGAGTCACGTTAAGAAGATACAAAGCTTCAAGATATTCGAATAATCCTGAAAATCGTTCCGTGAAGCAGTAATCAAGGAAATCATTCCATTTCGCATATTCAATTTGATCGTTCTGGTATAGATTATCAACTGCAGTTCTCATCCATTCCAGTTCACTTTGATTGGCAGCCCATGTTGATTTACCCTGTTCCTGCAAATAATAAAATCTTCCCAGTCCCAACAGGAATTCATTGAGTGCAACTTTATATTCCTCTTTTTCACAGGATCTGACACCTTTTCTTATATAATAAATTGGTTCATATTCTTCATTCTTGATAGTCTGGAGATTGGTCAGTATGCTAACCCTGATTTCTATTGATTTACAATCCTGCCCTTTTTCTTTCTGTTCCTTAATTATCAACTTGTATCTGTACTTAGCTCTTGCAACATCACCCTTAAGTTCATATGTATTTGCAAGAATGAGATTCAAGACCAGATTGGAATATCCCTTGTTCTCAGCACTCAATAGCATTTCCAATGCCTTGTCATAGTTCTCCTGATTAAAATGGATTATTCCATAAAGAAAGTCTATTTCACCTGATTCAGGATATAATCTCTTCAGATAGATGACATTTGCCTCAGCATTAAGAAGATTATGCTTCCTTACAAGATCCTTTATTTTTTCTATTTCCTCATTTGGAGGATCCTTAGGCAGTTGCTTGTCTTGTTTTTCCTTTGTCCCCTTGCTGCATGAGAAAATACAGAAAACTAAAAGTAATATGATTATATGCTTCATGATATAAGTAACCCCCTGCAAGAAGGGGGCTACAATGTCAATAAAATAAATCTAAACAGGTATTATATCCAGCCGCGAATCTTGACTGCATCAGCAACACGTTGTACTGCAACCAGATAAGCTGCTGTTCTCATGTGAACTCCGTGTTTCTTGCTCATATTGTAAACATCATGGAATGCAAGTGTCATCTTGTTGTCAAGTTTTGGACGGACTTCTTCTGCTGTCCATACATTGCCATGAATATTCTGAACCCATTCAAAATATGAAACTGTTACTCCACCGGCATTTGCAAGGAAATCTGGTATTACAAAAACACCATTCTTATATAGAATTTCATCAGCTTCTGGAGTGGTAGGTCCATTTGCCAATTCGCAGCTGATCTTTGCTTTTACATTTCCTGCATTTTTATCAGTAAGTACATTTTCAAGAGCTGATGGGAATAATACATCGCATTTCAGCTCAAGAATCTCTTCGTTTGAAATCGGTTTGCTGCCAGGGAAATTTATGACACTGCTAGTTTCTGCCTTGAATTTTTTTACTGCTTCAGGATCCAGTCCGTCTTCACAATAAATACCACCTTTTGAATCCGTTACTGCTACTACTTTGGCTCCCATTTCTTCAGTCATTATCTTTGCAGCGAAATATCCTGCATTTCCATAGCCCTGAACAGCAACTGTACAACCCTTGAGATCGATGTTAAGTATTTTTGCTGCTTCACGAACAGTGTAAACTCCACCACGTGCAGTTGCATCTCCACGTCCTTGTGAACCACCATTAATGATTGGTTTTCCAGTGATGACACCTGGTGAATAATAACCGCGAAGTTTTGAAAATTCATCCATCATCCATGACATTATTTGTGGAGTAGTGTAAACATCAGGAGCAGGAATGTCCTTTTCAGGTCCTATGAAATAGTTAATTGCACGAATATAACCACGTGCCAGACGTTCTTTTTCACCTTCACTTAATTCCTTGGGATTGCAGATTATTCCACCTTTTCCTCCGCCCAGGGGAATATTTACTACTGCGCATTTCCATGTCATCCATGCAGAAAGAGCTCTTACAGTATCAATTGTTTCTTCAGGATGCCAGCGAATTCCACCTTTGTTTGGACCTAGTGCATCATTGTATTGAACACGGAAGCCCTGGAATACCTTTGTCTTGCCATTATCCATTTTTACTGGAATACTTACATGAAGTTCACGCATTGGAATGCTCAAGAAATCATACATTTCCTGTGATAAACCAAGTTTGTCTGCAGCTATTTTCAGCTGCTGCTGAGCGATTTTGAAAGGATTCAATTCAGCCATTACTTTTCCTCCTAAATATTTGTAATCAACTAACAACCGTACTGACTTATAATTTGATTGTTTTCAAATTTTCAAGTTAGTTTGCCTAATTTTTTAAACGCATATTTATGGCAAGTTTTTTTTATTTGTTTATTTGAATATTTTCACTTCCCTGGAATTTGATTTAATAAGTCATTAATTTTCAATTATATATGGAATCGATAAAAAAGATTACACTTCTGTTTTGGCAATGGATTTCATCATATAATCAAGTAATTCATTAATGCCTGTTTTCTTCAGCATAGAGGTCTTGAATAAAAGATTCTCTTCAATACCATAAGAATCTCGTATTCTCGCATTAAGACGCTGATTTTCAGATGAATTTAGCTTGTCTGTTTTGTTTGCCACAACTATATATGAAATCTGATTGTCATTCAACCACATCAAGGTATCAAGATCCAGCTTGTTTGGAATATGCCTTGCATCTATCAATATCAGTCCTTTTATATCAGTCTTGTTGTTTTTCCAGAACCTGCTCATTATCTCATCCCATCTTGTTCTTATTTCATGCGAACGCTTTGCATATCCATAACCTGGTAAATCAATAATATACCAGTTTCCATCTACAATGTAATAATTGATGGTTATTGTCTTTCCTGGCGTGTTTGATACTCTTGCGATTGTTGAATTAGCGAGTGAGTTTATAAGCGAGGATTTTCCAACATTGGATCTTCCAATCAAGGCATATCCTTTTCTTGCCTCAAGGGGAAACCTTGAAGGATAGTCATTAAGGCACTTATAGAATTTTATTTCAGGGTGATAATTCATTTAATATTTCTTCCAGTTTTGCAATATCAAGTTTCGTATTCTTGCATGGACCTTCAGGACGTTCATTGAGTATTCCATAAACTGGCATAGGGAATGTATCATAAATTCCCCATCCCAAATCCCTCTCACAAGCTGAAGCAATAATTATATCAGGTTTCACTTCAGCAACTATTTTCCTTGCAAGAGTCCCTCCTGTTGCTACAAAACTTGACAATCCTTTTTCCATGATTATTCTCTTTATGTCTGTAATTACGCATTTGCCGCAACCCTTGCACCTGTCAATATTACCTGTTATTCTTATGCCGCATGTATATAACTGTAAACAATGAGGAAGGAGAAGAAGGACTTTCTGATCCCTTGCTTTCATTAGATTAATTCTAAAGAAAGCATTATTGAATTCGATATATCCTTGCCATAAATATATCTCGCCATCCTTGATAAGTTTTCCAGCTCCAATAATAATTATCCAGAAAAATCTCATTATTCCAAGGAGTATTCTTGAGTTTGTAATATAAGGTATTTTTTTTCTTGATGCAATAAGTATTACAAGAAAGTTAAGAACAAGGAAAACAGATATTAAAAAAGCAGATATCCATATGAAATTAATGTGACTTGCATCTGAATGACGGGAAATAAGGAAAACAAGCAAATTCAGAATACCTATAGTAAAAGAATAAACAAGAAACAAGGGTATATAGAACTTCTTCATTTTCCTATGCAAAATCTGCTGAAAATCTCATCAAGTATTTCCTGCAGGACTTTTATCCCAAATAGTTCTTCAAAAAAAGACAATGCATGCCTCAGGTTTTCTATATATAACTCTATGCTGATATTTCTGGTGTTTTTCGCCTCTATTAATGAAGTTCTGATTTTTTTGAAAAGATTTAATTGCCTTTGATTCAATGCAAGAGGTATTGTATAATCCTCTGGAAAGGTATCGGACATCCATTTATCTATTTCAGTAAGTAGATCCTTGATCCCTGTTCCTTCTTTAACTGAGATCTTCAATAAATCATTATTAGTTACACTTTTTTCAAGAAGATCTGTTTTATTCAAAACTGCAAATACTGGTACTTTGAAAACATGCTTCCATTCAGCGACTTTCTTCTCATGACAGGATATATCTTGAAGATCACATGGAGCTATGAGATAAATTATTGCATTTGCATTTGAAAGAAGCTCTTCTGCCTTTTTCATGCCTTCTCTTGTTATTTCATCTCCTGTCAGATCATAACCAGCAGTATCAACTATGGTAATTTCCTTTTCATGCAAGATGATTTTTTCAGATATATAATCTCTTGTTGTACCGGGAACATGAGAAACTATTGACCTGTCCTGGTTGAGAATTGTATTGAAGAGGCTTGACTTGCCTGAATTAGGAGGTCCAGCAATCAAGATATTTAACCCGTTTTTTACAGGAATATAATCTTCTGAATGCTTTACTATTAAGTCAAGATATTCTATGTATGCCACTATATCAAGTTCTTTCATTTCAATCTGTTCATCTTCAGAGAAATCAAGATTAACTTCTCCCTGAATGACAACTTCATTTATGTCTGCGAAGATATCCTGAAGTTTTTTATGCTTATCCTTGGAGAGATTGTTTACTGCGGTTTTAGAAACATTACTATTAGTAGAAGTAAGAATATCAGAGATTGCTTCAACCTGCATCAAATTCATTTTTCCATTAATGAAAGCTCTTCTTGTGAATTCACCTTCAGAAGCCATTCTGAAACCATGCTTTGTGCATATATGAAGTATCTGAGCTGGAACAGTCAATCCTCCATGGCAAAAAATTTCTGCCATATCCTCACCAGTATATGAATGAGGTTTTCTGTATACAGCAACTATTACATCATCTATTACTATATTTGCATCCACTATTAAACCACTATGAATACTGAAACCTTTAGTTTTCTCAAGCCTCTTTGGAAAAGAAGGACAGAAGAATAATTTCAATAAATCAAATGTCTCATTGCCGCATAATCTTATGATTGAAATAGCAGAATAACCTAGTGTCGTTGCTATTGCACATATTGAGTCATTTATATTAACCAGATTACTATTCATGTAACCATTCTTTTTTTCGACAAAGCTTTAGGCAAGAAAAAGATACTGTTATTTCAGAATAGCTTTATCAATAAGCATTCTGAATGACAATCAAAACAACTGTCTTTTGCACTTCTTTTTTAAGTTGACAATTTATACTATTGGATAGTGACAAGTATTTCCGTAATGTATCTAAAGGAGGGAATATGCTTTCTGTCCGTGGTATTTATCAAAAGGGTGAGATTGTGTTACAAGAGAAGGTTGCATTCAGTGAACCAATGAAGGTAATTGTAACGTTTCTTGATGAAATACCAGAACAGTCTGATTCCCAGATAAAGAGATTTTCTTTTGTGCAGTCCAGGAAATTATTGAGTAATGTATCTGAATCTATTGCTGATGAAGGATTGTTAAAATAGGAGACATGATGGGGCGAATTTTTCTTGAAACAACTGCATTGATAAAATTATATCATAATGAACAGGGTTCCTCAAAACTTGATGATTTGATAAAACCTACTGATTCCTTGACAATTTCAGCATTGGCAAGACTGGAGTTCATCTCAGCGATTTACTCACTCATCAGAAGGAATGCATTAACTGAATCAGTGGCAAAAAAGCAGCTACAACTATTCCATGAGGATATGAGTAATTTTCATATAATAAAATATGATTATCATATATTCACAATAGCAATGAATCTGCTTGAAACTTATGGCACAAAAATGGATATTTCAGCAAGGGAAGCAATCCATGTGGCATCAGCCAAACCTCTCTTGAAACTTGGACTTGATTATTTTTTAAGTTCCAATACAACTCTAATAAAACTTGCTAAACTGGAAGGATTTAAGACTATCAATCTTCTAGACTGATATTTCTCTCTATGTAATAAATCCTCTTCCATGCAAGCCCAAGATATATAGTGAAGGTTGCCAATAATGATGACCATGTTATAAAACTACCTAACATGGCAACTGAAATACCAAATGATACTAATCCCCAGAAAAGACATGATAGAAGAAGATCCTTCTTGTATCTGGAATAGTTCCATATTATACTCAGATTATATAAAATCCACAGGAAAAGGATTATTCCTCCTGATAATCCAATTTCGCACAGCAATTCAAGATATTGATTATCAACTATGTCAAGAGTAGGATCCTTATAATACTGATCCTGCCTTAAATAGTCCTTATATTTGAAATAATACATTCCGAATCCTAAACCCATAAATGGTTTTTGCCTTATTATGGATTTCACGCTTTCAAATTTCTGAAATCTATGTCCAAAAGCTCTTGAGGTAGTACCTATCTGTACAAACAATCTTGAATAAACCCGTTTTCTTATGACAGGGATGGAAAGCAATACTATGCATGACAATAATATCAAACCTGCAAAAATATATATCTTCCTTATATTTTTTATAAAAAATCTGCTAGTTAATATTATACCTGCAATTCCTGCCAGACTACCCAGCCATGATGCTCTTGTAAGGGTTATTCCCATGCAGAACAGAATAAGGATCACTGAAATGGCATATGAAATTTTCTTTTTCCATTCTCCTTCCTTAAGAAGATAATAGAAGCCAATAAACATGGGGAATATGAGGAATTGTGAAAGATAGGCTGGATGACCGATTGTAGAGAATACCCTTCCATAAAATCCTGTAGGTTTTAAATTTGCATCCATTACTATCAATGAGGATCTTCTTATATATATCTCATGATATATGAGGAACCATTTTTCATATAGAATATTTCTTTTGAAAATCAGTTCCAGAATTCCGAGTAATGCAACAAATGCACCTGTGAACAAAATTATCTTAAGGAATAGAGAGATTCTCTTTTGGCTATTGATTATTTGCTGAGTTAAAAAGAAAAGAAGCACTGCAGTCATGATTAGATAATATATTTGCTGAAAGCATATTTCCCTGTTAAGATTGTGGCCTGATACTATTGTAAAATATACTACTGATATTACCAGTATAGTTCCGATTATGAAAAAGAACTTGAGTTTCTTTCTGTCTTTTCTTGCGAAATATGAATACAAGATATAAATCATGAATGCAATATTAAGCAAGTAAAAAGCAAAACGTTTAAATGATAATGAAAGAATTATATCCCCAATAGCAGTAAGCATTAACCAGACAAGTCCAGCTGCAATTAGATTTCCCAGAGGAAGTTCTGCAATTTTCTTCCTTGTTACAAACCAGTTAATCATGAAAAGAAGAAACAAGATAATAGTGAAAACCATTCCGACAAAGTGATGTACCCCTAAAAACAAGGGATGCAAGAAGCTGAATTCTGATGGCTTGCTATTAAAGTACTGTGGAAAAAGGTTTTCAGGGAATATGCACCTGAAAACAAAAATGAAAACAAGACACCAGAAAAGAAATGCATTCATCTTCTGTGAAAAAGCTTCCTTATTTTTCATCAATATCTTCATTCCTGTATTCAAGAGTGCTTACAACAACTTTATCTATATGCATTTCCATAAATCCATTCACCCTGAAACCTATTTTACCACCTCGCGGAGAAAACCCCTCAAGTAAATGCAAGAATTTATCATTCACATAAAAAAGTATCTTATTGTTGTTTATTATTATGGTTATCTTGTTTTCATCTTTGTCAGGTTTTATTGCCGTATTCTTTGTCCATGGAACTAAAATTCTCAACATACCTTTTTCTGTTTTTGCTATCAGGTAATCTGAAGAACCATTGATTTCAAATAAATAAGTATTCTCTACATCCCTGGCTGCGAAAGTAATTCCATAACCTGACAGATTAGAGCCGCTTATCAGTCTGCAATTTGCTTCTATTGAAATCGGTTTCAAGACAGGCATTTGAAATGAGTTGCATTGAGGATTTATAGCTCTTTGAAGATCATGCTTGAATTTGATTTTATAAAACCCGTTTTCGATTTTTTCTTCCTCTCTCTCAGTCTTGTAAGTGTCCCATTTATTCCTGTTATCTGTAAAATCCTCTATAAGCAAGGGTTTTTTTGAAATCCTCATCAGGAAACCTTCTTTTTCCGAGCATATTCTTACATTGTTAATCTTCAATTCGATATTGTTGCTTGCGTAAATCCCGGTTTTATGGGGAGATATTTCAATATTATCAATCTTGCTTATAAAGAACGAGTTCATGTAAATCTCAAGAGCTCCTCTTTTCAAGATTGTTTTTAATATATTCGAGGAATTCCCTGGATGAATAAAAAGAGATTCATCTTTCTTAAACAAAAGATTGAGGTTATTACTGGTTTTCAAATATGCCTTTACCTGGCAGTTACCATTGAATAATATAATTAATTCTTTATTGTCCTTTCCAGCAATAATAATCCCGTAAACAGTAGAATCATCACCAGCTATTTTAGTAAAACTGCTTTCTATGGATATTCCATCCCGGGGTAATTCAAGTCTTTCACAATATATATGCTTTTCGCTATTCAAGTCACTCTTTATAATGAGATTTCCATCATTTATCATGGAATATTTGTTATCTATTTGCCAGGCATTTTCATTGCTATCAAACTGATCATCAAGAAGCACTATATCTGCATGAATAGTTCCCAAAAGCAATATAACGAAAAAGATGACAGAGTAAATCATCTCAGTGCCTGTTCATGTACCATAAGTCATCCTCTTCCATGAACTGAATTTGACTCCCATCCTGCAATCTTATAACTGCTGCCTGTCTGCCAAAATAAACAAGTATTCCGTCCTTTAGAAATTCCCTGAGTTTGTCTGCGTTTTTCTTGCCACTTGTAAAATTCTCTCTTGTATGCAAAACAAGATTTTCAAAAGAATCTGAACCTAATTCAATCTTGATAAGGTCAGGATATATCAAGTGAGCAAGAAGATAGTCAAATCTCTTAAGTTCTATTGCCTTTATTATTGAACGTAAAGTCATTCTTGGATTATCCTGGGGGAACATTTTCAAATCATTCTTTACACCATATCTAGTGATAACAGGATCCGGTAATATGCATTTGCAGGCAATAAGGTTTATTGATAGAAGAAGAAGTAGTGATTTTTTATACATGATTTTATAAGGATTTGTATGTTTCCCAGAGTTCAGCTGCACATTTCTCCCAGGAAAAATCTTTTGCCCTTTCCTTGCCCCTCTCTTCATAGATATTCAAATCAACTGGGTCTTCAAGTTGTGTAAGGCATTCTGCGAGAGATTCTTCATTACCAGGTTCAAAATACAAGGCAGCCTTTCTTCCTATCTCAGCAAGAGCGTGAGCATTGGGGATTATTGCAGCAGTTCCCATTTGCCAGCATTCAAGCAGAGGCAAACCAAAACCTTCATACTTTGATGGGAAAACCAGAGCCTGAGATTCAGCATATAAGGAAGCAAGCTCCTTGTCAGAAAGGTAACCAAGCAAATGCAACTTGTTCTGATTTATGATATCCTGGTAAGGTTCAAATATATTGGAATCAAGCCATCCTCTTCTTCCAACAATAACAAGATCTATTTCCCCACCTTCTTTCAAGTAGCTTCTATATGAAGAAAGCATGAATTCCAGATTTTTTCTTGGCTCTAGAGTACCTACAGTCAAATAATAAGGATTATTCAATTTATAAAGTATTTTAGTTTCTTCAGATTCTTCCTTGGTTACATTTGGCAGGAAACCTCCTCCAGGATATATTACTTTTATCTTGCTCCTTACATCAGGAAAAAAGTGGCTGATCTCAGCTGCAGTAAACTCAGTAATAGCTATAATAATATCAGCAGATCTTATTGATCTGTCTATTACAAAATTGTAATACATTCTTTTTCTCTTTAACAATGTTTCTGGATAGCGTTTATAAGCCATATCATGAACTGTTAATACGCCTTTTCCGCTGTAAAAAATTGGCAAAGTGAATGATAAT
Source organism: Candidatus Coatesiibacteriota bacterium (assembly GCA_016927185.1). Taxonomy (GTDB): domain Bacteria; phylum JAFGND01; class JAFGND01; order JAFGND01; family JAFGND01; genus JAFGND01. The sequence continues at coordinate 83,145 of JAFGND010000034.1, read as the reverse complement.
CCATGTATTATCGTTGAAGACGAACTGTTAAGCTGAAGTGTTGTTTGTTCCCACATTATTCTGCTTATATGGCTGTCGCTTACATTTATTTCCCTGCATTTGAGATTCTTTACGGTAAAACCATCAGGAATGAAAAAGATTAATTCCTCATAGACATCCTTGTTTCTGCCACTAATAGTCGAAAACCCATTTATCACACCCATGCAATATCTTCCAGTGCCACTTTTGTTACCTATCATTGTGGCATTCAATAATACTGTCATTTAACAATCATTCCTTTTATTTTAATTAAAGACAATTCTGTTTTTCCTGAAAAAAAGTAAAGAACGAATTTTTTTTCTTTTTTCCTCTATTATTTTGACTTTATCCTGACTGTTTATATCCCTGTAAATCTGTTCTAAAAACAATAATGCTTGATAATTGGCAGGATATTGTTCTGCAAGTTTTTCCAGAATCTTGACTGCCTTTTCTTTTCTTCCTGATTTATAATATAGCATAGCCAGATTTCCTTGGGTTTTATCAAGATACTGGAACAGGTGATTAGCTTCTTCTAACTGCCTTTCAGCAATTCCGTATTCTTTTTTCCCAATGCTTTTCATGGCTTCATTATTCATTTTCACTGCTTTCATGTATTTATTTATCTGAGTGTTAATATATTCATTATCAAGTTCATCATTGAAATCATTGATACCCCAAATTTCTTTTGAATATATGATATTGCATAGATTGAATTCCTTGAAATTAAATTTATCCCCGCATTCGAAAATCCTGAAGAAGAAATTTTCATAAATCAATCTGAAGTGTCTCAATCCTGAAGGATTAAAATGAAAATATCTGATAAGCGAATTTCTTGGAATATTTAGTCCATTACAAAGATACCTGAAAGAGTTTTCATCACTTGAAAGCAACATATTTGCTTCATAAACTATATATTTTATCCCGTTTTTGCTGCAAAGACTGAACATCACTTCTTCAGGTTCGAAAAATGCTTTGTAATATTCCATTACCTTTGATTTGATAATCCTGTTTTCAAATTTTGGCTGAAGAACTATTGATTTATCTGCATAAGCAAGAAAAGAAGCTGATGTCGAGAATCTTCCGAGTATTGCCTCATTTTCTTCAGTATTTTCCTTGAAGAAATTTATTACATCTGTAATATCATCATTCTGCATATATAAACCATGTTCAGCTGGTTTTTCAAGATTGAGTTTGAAAAAAGCAAACAGATTGAATGAGAAAACAATCAACAAGACTGAAAGGATTATCTTCCTGTATGCAGGATATGCTAAAATGAGATTCCCTATAATCAAAACAAGGAGGAAGGCAGACAAAGGAGCAAGTCTTGAAATAGTAATGAATCCAGCAAAGCATATCAGTGCAGGTATAAACAGCCAGATTTTTATATTATAATCGTAGTTTTTAAGTAGATATCTTAATCCAAGAAAAAAGGATGCAACAGGTATTGTCCAGAAGACAATCAGGTTCTTTAATGATGGTGCAATGAAAGGAGTTAACCATAACAATCTGGCATTAAAGCTAAGCAAGGATGGATCAGATGGTTTACTTCCCAAATGACGGATTTTTGCCAGGAGGAACTCTATGACATGGCTGTAGGTTTCTGGATTGCTTCTTGTCATTTTGGATAAAACAAAAGAGATAAGCAATATCAGGAATGCAGAAGAAATATAAAAGAACCTGCTATTTTTCCTTATTATTTTCCTGTTAAGTATCAAAGTCAGGGGAATCAATCCGAATGCGAATACAACAGGTGACAAATAAAGCTCTGCCTTCATGTTAGGCTTGGAAATAATTGATATGAAAATTATGATAATGAAATGCAATATAGACATCTTGAAAACAATATCCTTGTTTTCTTCAATTACATATTTAACAAGATATACTGTTAGTGCAATGTATATGAAAAAAGGACTTACATGCCAGAAAAGAAGAGCTCCGCTTAGACCGATTATTGAAAAAATCAAGGATAATCTCAGATTTCTGCTTGATAGAAGCTGTCCAAGAAACCAGAGAAACAAGAACGGGATTGCAAGATCCTCCTTCAGGAAATTACCAATAGTTCTCTGATAAACTGGTGGAAATACAATATAGAATATCGTTAAAAGCATGGATAGTGGATATGATGAATAGACAGTTTTGCAGCAATAGAAGAACACAAAAACAGATAAACTGCTATATATGCAAATCATGAAAAGGAGGAATCTATGGAATGGTAAATATCCTAAACCCATCAGTCTATATGATAAACCTGTAATGTACTCAATCCCCAGAGTCAGTGATTCAGCAACAGGGAAACCTTCTGGAAATTGAGCTTTCTTATCTATCTCATCTAGTTTTTTCCCTTCAGAAATTTGCTTTGCATAATAATACTGAATTGCAGATTCTGAAAAAAACAAGTTAACACCATTATTTCTCAGTCTGGGATTTGTGCTCTGTAAATAGATCTTGTATCCTACTGCAGACATGAATAGCAGACAGACAGAAAGAATTTCCATCAATAATGATGGTTTCGAAAGAAAGGGTAGATTTTTTCGTCTACCCATCTCTTCATTTTTCATAATTTCTTTCTGTTATCTAGAAAGTTAAAGATAATCCCCCTGTCAAATTACCATATGCATTTGTAGTATCTCTCTTGAATTGGAAATTCTGTCTGTATTCGACATTGAAACCAAGAGGAACAGCAGGCGGCTTGATTATTATACCACCAAATACATGCATTCCAGGGACAGTGTTCAATTTGAAAGCTGAGAATGAAGAGCTTGTTCCTGTCTGCGTCTGGGCAAGAACTGACAGCATCTGATCATCTGATGTCTGAAAATGGACATTGCCTCCTGCACCAATGAAAGGTTGTACTACTCCACCTGGAAGTGGAAATCTCTTCCTTACATCAATACCAATACCTATTTCATGATAATTGACCATCATTAATGTATCATTACCCATTTCAGCCATTCTGTCTTCCATGTACTTCTTGAATCCATCAAATCCTTGCTGTTGAAACTGCTCATATGAAAAACCATATTTACCCATATATTGATTAAACTGGGATGCATTTGATTGATCCTTGAAAAAATCATTAAAATAGTTTTCCATATCTGTTCCCATATATCTCTCAATGAAATCCTTCATGGTAAATGGATATTTTCCCAGGTGAGTATATGTAAAATATCCCCCAAAATCAAGTACCTTTGCTGCCCTTATATTGAAATGAAAACCTACTGATGGTGCCAATTCAAGTTTCTCGTCCGGATTTGTCGGATTCTTGTAACCAAAAGACATTCCTCCATGAGGACCTAAATCTATGGCATCTGCAGATAACAAGCCAAAACCAAGAATGATTAATGCAAAAACAAAAATATTACGCATTCATAACCTCCATGTTTATTCCATTGCTTTCTATTTAAATCAAACTAGTTATGTCAAGTAAATAGATTGATATTATTGATATGTTCAATTTTTATGATACAGGGGTAACTGACCGCTTATTTTTTCTTTATGTTTATTAACTCAATTTTTCTTGAAGAAGCTTCGGTTATCTTGAATTCATATCCAAACTTGTCATGAACTTCATTCTTCCTTGGAATTCTCTTGAAATTATACAACAGATAACCAGAAAGAGTTTCATAATTTCCTGAAGGTGGAATATTTATTTGTAATTTTTCCCTGAGTTCTTCAATTGTGATTCCAGGATAAACTGCGTAAGTACCATCTTTCAGAAGCTTTACATCTTCATCTTCTTCAATATCGAATTCATCCTTTATATCACCAAACAAGGCTTCAAGCAGATCCTCCAATGTAACTATCCCCTGAAAAGTCCCGAATTCATCTATTATTCCTGCAATACCTACTCTTGATGCCTTCAAGTCCTTAAGTAATTTGTCGCAGAATTTTGTTTCTGGAAAATAAGGCAAGTCTCTCAGGAAGTTTCTTGCTGTTTGCCCCTCTTCTTTTACAAGCAATAAGTCTAATATATGAACAAAACCAATCGTATTTTCAATCTCGTTTTCATATATGATTATTCTTGAGATTCCATATTGCTGGCTTATTGAAATAAGCTCTTTGTAAGTTGCATTAACAGGCGCTGCTATGGTTTCCAGTCTCGGAACCATAAGATCCCTTGCTGTCTTGCTTGAAAAAGTCAATACGCTAGCTAGCATCTTTCTTTCATGATTATCAAGCAATCCAGCTTCCTCACCTCTGGAAATCGCTCTGCTTATATCCTGTCTTGAAATATCCATTGTGAAAGGATCCTTTGACTTGATCTTGAACAAAGCAAGTATTCCTCTTGAAATAGTGCTTGTAAGCCAGACAGCTGGATGCAATAGATAATTACAGGTCCATATCGGAATATACAGATACTTGGAAAGAACATCTGCATAATTTATAGCAATAATCTTTGGAATTATCTCTCCAGCAATCATCAAGATTATTGTTGTCAAGACAGGAGCTATGGACAGATAAACTGTTTCATATGGAACTCCTTTCACCAGTTTTAAAACTAGCGAAGAAACAAGAGATGATGCAGCTACTACACAAAGATTGGTTGCCACTAATGTCGTAGCAATGAATCTGTCTGGCTTGTGAAGCAGTATTTTTATACGTTCTGCTACCTTGTCACCATGATCAGCATCCAGTTTTATCTTGAACCTGTTAATAACTGTAAAAGCTGTTTCAGCACCTGCAAAAATACCAGCTCCAATTATTGACAGTGCAATAAGCGTAAGCCAAATGTTTATCTCGAAAATGGCATTATCATTTGCTGCATGAAGCAGGCTTGATAATGCAAGTATCAAAAGTGCAATTTTCATTAATCCTTTATGCATAACCTTATCCAGAGTATTCTTCTTTTCTGTATTTTCTCAATGCTGAATCTATAATTGTTCCAGGCGATCACATCACCAGCTTTTGGAACCCTTCCAAGTTTGCTATAGACAAAACCTCCAATAGTCTCATAATTTCTTTCCGGTAATTCCTCAGTAATGATTTCTGAAACATCTTCAATGGAGGTTTTAGCTCTTATCAGGTATGTTCTGTTATCTATCTTGATTATATTCTGTTCTACTTCATCTTTTTCATCGGTTATTTCTCCAACAATTTCTTCCAGGATATCCTCTAAAGTCACTATTCCTGAAGTTCCTCCGTATTCGTCTACAACTACTGCAATATGCTGTCTGCTTTTCTGAAAATCGAGAAGTTGATCTTCAATATTCTTTACTTCAGGAATGAAACTGACATTTCTAAGATTGGTTTGCTCTAATGTTCTATCAGGCTCATCAAGAAACTTGAAGATATCCCTTGAATAGAAAATCCCTACAATATCATCAAAATTATTCTGAAAAACCGGTATCCTTGAATACTGGTGTGTCCTGTAGATTTCCCAGCAATCTCTTATTGTTGATTTTATGGACATGGCTATTATATCATGTCTTGGAGTCATTACTTCCTTTATTGAGGTTTCGCCGAACTTGAATATGCTGTGAATCATCTCCTTTTCTTCTGCATCTATTTCCTGTCCTTGATCCACCATTAGCTTAAGCTCCTCCAGCGTCAGCAATCCTTTTTTCCTGCTTTCAGCTTTCCCAGTGAGTTTTGTTGAGATAAAAACCAGAATCCAACTTATGGGTTCTGTTGCCCTGAAATAAAAATAAGCAATTTTCAAAACTCTAGGCAGATAATCTTTTGATTTTGCAAAAGCATAAGTCTTTGGAGTGATTTCTCCGAATATCAATAGGATGAAAGTGATTATTGGAATTGCTATTGCAGTTGCTTCTTCCTGACCAGTCTTGTCACCTATAGCATTTACAGTTATTATTGTTACTATAGATGACAAAAGAACATTCACGAATGTGTTTCCCATGAGTATTGATATCAAGAATTGCTCAGCTCTTCTTGATAAATCAACGAAGTATTTCTTTAATAGAGGATTTTTTTCTTCAAGAGCAGATTTGTCTAATTCACTGAGTGAGAAGAAGCCTGTTTCAGTGCTTGAGAAAAAAGCGGAAGCACTCAGTAATAATAAAAACGCAATATATTGAAATAAATATAAAAATGATATTAACGCTTCAGTCATTATTTCTCTTAACTTTATTGTACCAGAGCCTTATATCGTCAATTGAAAAATTATTATTTCCATAATATTCGTATATTTCTTTTATTAATTCATAGTCTTTTTGAGTATCCATGCTAAAATTAACATCTCTGGGAAGTCCGCTTTTAAACCTGAAGACATCGCATTTGAATCTGCCAGTGTTTCTTATATATGGGGTAACATGTTCAATATCATCTGGAGCTGATGCACTGTTCCATGCCTTTTGTAATGCAGTAAAAGTGAATACTTCGATATCAAAACCTTTTGGATTACTAATATTATCTGAAATCATGTAATCAAGAGTATCTTTTTCAAGAAATGCTTTTATTGTGTCATCTATTATTCCAGGATCAATCAATGGACAATCAGCAGTCAATCTAACCAATTTCAATTCTTCGGGAATCTCGTCCTTCAAGAAATTAGTCACAGCACTGTAATATCTATCCAGTACATTCAACTCAGAACCAAGTTCAATGTGAAAATCCCTGCAGAAGTTTACATATGCACCATTTTCAATATTCTTTTCGGTATCCGGCATTGCGATAATTGTTTTTTGTATTAATCTTGATCTTTCTATTCTTTTCATTATATGATAAATAGCCGGTTTTCCAAGCAAGGTTTTCATTATTTTTCCTGGAAGTCTCTCTGATTTCATTCTTGCAAGCAAGACAGCAAGAATCATCATTTATCTTCCTCCATAATTCCTTCTCCTGCCCTGATATTCCTTCTGGCTTCTTTCCCTTCCAGGTCAGCAATGAATTTTGGATGAATACCTTTCGTCTTGTTGCCGCTACGTAAAATGCCTATATTGACTCCCTCTTTAAATAATTCTCCTTTCCTGATATTAGTAATTGCCTGTATGGATCTCTGGGCAAATTCCCTAAGTTTGAACTCATTTTTCTGTACTGTCTTTATGGATTTGCCAAGAATCTGCTCAGTTTCCCTTATCAGGCATACCATTTTCTTGAGTTCTTCAGGTTCAAGTGAATAGAAGTTATCTGGACCGGGCAGTTTCCTGCTTAAGGTAAAATGCTTCTCAATAATCCTTGCTCCCAGTGATACCGCTGCAACAGGAACACTTTCAAAAGATAAGCTATGATCAGATAGACCTACTTTCAGACAGAAATGCTCCTTCAGCCCTTTTATTATATTGAGATTGAGTGAATCAGGTTTTGCAGGATAGTCAAGCAAGCAATGCATTATTGCGATATCCTTTCCACTGTTTCTGTAAAAATGATTGACTGTCCACTCAATTTCCTCAATAGATGCTCCACCAGTTGAAATGATAACAGGTTTCTTTGTGTTTGCCATATATTCAATAAGCCTGATATGCGTAATTTCTGCAGAAGCAAGTTTATGTCTTTTTACATATTTATTGACAATGACTGCTTCATCAACAGAAAATGGAGTGATCATCAATTCTATATTCTTTTCAGAACAGTATTCTGATATGTCCTTGATGATCTCTGTCGGGAGTTCAATGCTTCTTATTATCTCATTTATTGATTCTTTCTTTATTCTCTTTGAAAGATATCCTGCTTTTCCTGCTTCTTCTACATAAAGGGATTTTGAATTGAAAAGCTGGAACTTGACTGCATCGGCTTTTGCATTTACAGCGACATCAATCAGTGCTTTAGACATTTCCATACTCAACCTGGTATTACCCATGATTGTATTTGAGCCAGCTTCTGCTATTATGAATACCTTTTCAGTATCATCTTTATGTTCTGTTTTTTGTTTTGAAAACCTGAAAATCTCTATTGAATCTTTGCTATTAATTTCCTTTATCTTTGATGTTTTTTCTGAGAAATAAAATCCAGCTTTCTCGAATGACTTTATAGATTGAATATTATTACATTTGATATATGCATGGATAATATTAATATCTTTCTGAAAGGGAATTCTGCAACTCCTGTTTATTACCTCAGAAGCTAATCCTTTTCCCCTTGCTTCGGGAGCCATGTTTATGTTTATTTCTATTTCATCTTCATATGGAGTTTCGTTAAAGGAAATGAAAGCTATTCTCTTGCCTTTATGATAAGCAATCAATGGTTTAATTTTCGATTTAGATGCGTTTTCGGTATATTTCTTGAAAAATTCTTCCCATGAAACCTGTTTTTTATGAAATGACATTTCTCTTGTTTTCTTGTCATTATGCCACTTGAAGACGAGTCTGGCATCATTTATATCTGCTTCTTCCAGATAAATGAAAGTACTTATTTCATATCCTCCCAGTAGCCTCTTGTTAAGGAGAGGTAGTTTTCTGTCTTTTCTGTCATATTCTTAAGATCTTTCTTGTTTTTGTGGTCATAACCCAGAATATGCAGAAATCCATGTATAATCATTCTCGCCAGTTCTTCATTATATGGAACACCCTCCTCTTTTGCCTGCCTCCTTATATACTCTTCTGCGATTACAATCTCTCCTGATATTTTTTCTTCATCATTGAAATCATTATCCTCATACTTGAATGCAAGAACATCAGTGGAAAAATTCTTTCTCCTGTATTCAAGGTTCAAACTTTTCATCTGTTCTTCGCTTGCAAAGACTATGTTGATTGAAGAATCCTCTAAATCTATCATATTCTTTTCAGAGACTACTATTTCATTTATCACTTTCCCAATCCATAATGATTCCAATGATTTCTCCTGATTTAGATATATTACTGATACTTTCATAAAGCATATATTTCTGAAAGGCATTTTATAAAAGCTTTTTCAATTATATCTATATCAAGGAGTGTCAATCCGCTTTCATTCAGCTCCATATTCTCAATATTTGTATTAATGATGCTGGTTACAATCTTCTCTATCTTAACCATATTTTGCTGTTCAGTGTTTCTTATTGCAGTTTCTATTTGATCTGCCAGGAATACAAGAGCAGCCTCTTTTGTTTGAGGTCTCGGACCTGCATATCTAAAATCCTCAACATTGACAACATTAGTTTGCATTTTCAATGCTTTCTGATAAAAGCTATTTGTCAAAGTTGTTCCATGATGCTGTATTATTATATCTTTTATTGCTTTTGGAATATTGTAATCATCAGCAATATCTAATCCGTTTGCTATATGACCTATTATGATTCTAGCACTTTTTTGCGGGGGAAGAAGATCATGTGGATTGTTTTCATGCTGATTCTCAATGAAGTAAATGGGTTCTTTTGTCTTGCCTATATCATGATAGTATGCACCAGCTCTTACCAGTACAGGATTTGCTCCTATCTGTACTGCAGCAGATTCAGCTAAATCAGCAACAATAAGTGAATGATTGAATGTCCCTTTTGCCTGGATTGACATCTGTTTGAGCAAATGTCTGTTTAAATCTAAATATTCATATAATGTTATTTCTGTTGTCAATCCAAACAGACTCTCAAGCAAGGGAAGAAATCCTATTGTTAAAAGACAGCTCAATAAAGCATGCCCACCAATAATCAGCAATCCATCAGTGATTAGATTATATTTTTTAATAGAGAATATTTTCTCTGTTATTACTGGATCATCTATCAATACTATCGCAGAACTTATAACTGAACAGACTATAAAAATTATTATGATTGATTTGTAAACCGAGAGTCTGTTTTTAAGATATTTAACTGAATAGATACCAGCCATAGAATTGGCAAAAGAAATGATCACCCAGTTTATATTATTTTCGGTAATCAATCCAACTATTATAGATGAAACAAAGCCAAGAACTACTGCTATCCTGTTATTCTTGAGCATTGAAACTACCATAGTGAAAAGCGAAACAGGAATGAAATAGACTCCAATAACAGGATATTTATGCCTTACAAGTCCTGTAATGAAAACAGTCAATGCAAGGAGAACTGCTAGAAGAAGAACAAATCTGTTGTTTTTATACTCCTCCAAGGATACAATCTTAAGGACATATGAAGAAAGCAGTATTAATGACATAATTAGCAAGGCATAGCTGCAGAATTTAATAGCTCTGCTTCTTAGGGAGAATTTCGATTCACTGCCACTTCTGATATTTCTGTAGGCAGTGTATTTCTGGAAATCATTATTCTTTATAACCTTGTTTGCCTCAAGGATTATTTCATTTTTCCTGACGTAATATTTTATGCTTCCTATCTTTGAAAGGTTCTCCTCAATGACATTATTTCTTTTCTGGGAATCTGCCTTGAGAGTGGGATGCTTTGTTACATATGCAGTTATTGATGGCAATAAACCCTTGAATTCTTCATTTAATTGCATCGATCTGACACCAATTTCCAGATTATTCAAGAAAAGAAGGTTGTTAGCCATTATCTTTTCCCAAAAATCACCTTTTCTTGATACAAATATCTCCTGATATCCTTCAATATCCTTCTCGCTATCAATAATATAGTTTTCTTCGAGTATTGATTTAACTTGCTTTTTTATATTCTCCAGATTATCTCTGTTTATAAGTTTGAAATCAGCTTCCTTAAAGTTGGATTTTATTTCATTTAGTGAATCAGCGAATACTTTCTGATTTCTTTTTTTTGTAAAACTGTCTATTTTATCTACAAGATTATTCAGGTTTGAAAGTGCATTTTCTATTGCTGTTTTATCAAATCTGTAATATGGAGGGATTTCATTCTTCTTGTTTTCTTTTTCCTTCCTGATTTCTTCATCTGTTTTGGTTACAGCGAATTCTATTTCTGAAATGAGGCTAGTTTGTGGAATGTCATCAAGTTTATAATCAGGAAGCTTCTTTTTATAAGTACCGGGGATATAGAGTAGTATGACAGCAAGAAGGAACAGGAAAATCAGAAACCGTTTTATGAAATTCATTCTACTGCTTTTCAATCTTTCGAGATTCGTATCTTTCATAAGCTTGAACAATTTCCTGAACAAGGGGATGTCTTATTATATCTCTCTTTTCAAGATAACAGAAAGCAATTCTTGGAATATTTGAAAGAATTTCTCTTATTTCTACTAATCCTGAAACAGTACCGTTTGGAAGATCTATCTGAGTAATATCACCAGTTATGACAGCTTTTGAATAAAAACCGAGGCGAGTGAGAAACATTTTCATCTGACCTGATGTTGTATTCTGGGCTTCATCTAGAATTACAAATGCCCTGTTGAAGGTTCTTCCTCTCATAAAAGCAAGAGGAATGACTTCGATTGAACCATTTTCAATCAGCCTGGATAATTTTTCCATACTGTAAATATCGCCCAGGGCATCATACATCGGTTGAAGATAAGGATTTACCTTTTCCTTGAGATCTCCAGGGAGGAATCCTAGCCTTTCTCCAGCTTCTACAGCTGGTCTTGCAAGAACAATTTTCTCAACAAACTTCTCTTTCAGACATTTGACAGCCATTGCAACTCCCAGGAATGTTTTTCCAGTACCTGCAGGTCCAATTGCAACTGTGAGATCATTATTAAGCATAGATTCTATATAATTCTTTTGACCTCCAGTTCTCGGATTTATTATCTTCCCAGACATATTTAAAAAATCACTATCACCTAATTCATCTTCCTGATAAGCAAGAGATTCAAGTATCTCCTGCTCACCAATTGTAGATCCTCCTCTCGCAAGGGAGAGAAGTTTTCTCAGTGATATTTTAAGCCTTTCAATGTCTTGTGGTTTTCCTTCAGCAACTATCTGGTTCCCTCTTAGATTAATACTGCATTTAGAGTATTTGGATAGAATAATCAGATTGTTGCTGTTTGCACCTGTCAAAATGACAGGAGTTATCCCTTCAATATGAATGAATTCCCTGATCGTTTCAGTCATTGAGTTTTTTTGTGATGTACATATTTCTAGCTAATAATTCTGAAAGCAAAAAAACCTTCATATTTTAATCTCTTACCGAGAGCCGGAGTCGAACCGGCACGGGATTGCTCCCAACGGATTTTAAGTCCGCTGCGTCTGCCTTTCCGCCACCTCGGCAATTTTAGTAATGCTTGGCAACTGTTTATGTACAGAGATTTTGTCAAGGTTTTTTTCCCCTGAATTGTATTTCATAAAGGTCTTTATATAAACCTTCTTGTGATATAAGATATTCATGAGTGCCTCTTTGTATTATCTTACCCTTATCAAGGACTATTATTAAGTTAGCATGTAGAATAGTACTTAATCTGTGTGCTATGACGAAGGTAGTCCTGTTTTCAATAAGCCTTTCTATCGCTTCCTGAACCAGCATCTCACTTTCACTATCAAGAGCTGAAGTTGCTTCATCAAGTATTAATATTGGAGGATCCTTTAGCAAGGCTCTTGCTATAGCTAGCCTTTGTTTCTGTCCACCTGAAAGCAATAGACCTCTTTCTCCAATTATAGTATCAAATCCTTTAGGAAGGTTCATTATGAAATCGTAAGCATTAGCTGCTTTTGATGAGAGGATCACTTTTTCCATGCCTATTTCAGAAGAACCATATGTAAGATTGTTGTAGATAGTGTCATGAAACAGAATTGTTTCTTGTGTTACTATTCCAATAAGCTTTCTGAGTTCCTGAAGGTTAAGCCTGTTTATGGGAACATCATTTATCAAAATTGCTCCCTTGTCTGGATAATAAAATCGTGGTAAAAGGTCTACAAGAGTTGATTTGCCAGCACCAGAAGGTCCTGCTATGGCAAGCATCTGTCCAGCTTTCACATTGAAAGATACTCCTTCAAGAACTGGAATATCTTTATTGTAACTGAAACTGATTTCATTGAATGATATCCAGGATATCTTTTGTGGTATTGGTAGTGGATCATCTGCTGGAGGATCCTCTATTCGCATGTCAAGAATGGTAAAGAATCTTTCTCCGGCTGCAATGCCCTGTTGTATCTGATTATTAACTTCCCCAAGCCTTTTCAAGGGTTGCATCATGGAAAGCAGTGCTGCGAGAAAAAGGAAGAATTTACCGACACTCAATGTATGCGTGGTATTTATAAGATATGCGCCATAGAATATCACACATAAAGCTACTATTGTTCCAAGTATTTCAGTAACAGGACCTGTAAGTGCATTATTCTTGACCATTGAAATATTGGAATTGAATTCATTTGTGGTCTTTTCGCGGAATCTTTCTCTTTCGAATTTCTCCATGGCAAATGCTTTTACAATTCTTATTCCGATGTAGTTCTCATAGAGTGCTGATTGAACCTCAGCAACTGCCTTCTGCTTTCTCTCACTCTTTTTTCTTAACTTCTTTCCTATCAAATATATTGCTATAGAAGCAACTGGAAGGGAAATGAATGACAGCAAAGCAAGTTCAATGCTTGAGGTAAGTACAATTGCAATATATATTATCAGCAATAAACCTTCACGTATTATTGATCCAAATCCTCCTGAAACAGCTGCAAGTACGACATTAACATCATTTGTTACTTTAGAAATTACTTCCCCTGCCTTGTTTGTGGCAAAATACTGGAGAGGAAGATACTGATAATGAGAAAAAATCTTGTTTCTAAGATCCCTTGCTAGATTCTGTTCCAGATTTACCATGGAATAACTTTGCAGAAAAGTGAAAGCATTTTTTATTACAAGAAGTACTAAGGTAATAAAGCAGATAATTAGTATTGCAGAATCTGAAGGAAGTTTCCTGAACATCTTTTTTAAATCAGCACAGAAATTTCTTGCTTCATTCTTTTTAAGAATATTTGTTTCTGAAATACTTTTCTTGCTTGCTTCTATGAATTGGCTCATGCTTACTGTTTCTTCTGAGTTTTTCTTCATTGTGAGTATTCCCTGGAAGAGAGGATAAATCATTCCAAGAGAAGCTCCACTTGTTGCTGCCAAACCAAGGGTAAGCAAAAAAATAAGGATTACCTTTTTCCAGTAAGGCTTGAGATAAGAGAGAAGTCTTAGATAAGTATGCATAAATTTCAAAGGGGCTTCTCCATTAAAGCCCCTTCGTAACAAACAGAAAGAGAATTATTTTTGTGGATAAAAAGTTATGGCCTTGAGTGCATGTCTGACATGATCTCCGACCAGGACATTCCTTGTTTTGGCACCAAAAACATAACAGGTTGATGTAGTTGCTCTTGCATTTATCACAAGGAGTTTTGCTATAACAGTAACAGGAATGACAACTTTCTGTTCGAACCTGTTATCCCTTGTTTTCTCTGGTCTGTAGACTTCGAAAACATCGCCATCTCCAACACCATTTCTTGTTCCCTTGTCAATATATACTATATCATATGTTATATCTAACTCACTATCTCTTATCTGGACTACATAACCTTCATTATAGGATGCTGGTTTTTCATAGCCCTTGAATGCTGGAACAAGAGTTGGCTCCCATGGCATTACTCTATCATGAACATATATAGGTTCAAATGCCCTGACAATTCTTCCTTTTGATACTCTTTCGTATACTTCTTGAATTTCTCCCAGACCCTTGAAACGAATCAGGGAACCTACTTGTGTTTTCTTCTGTACAGGATGATTTACTATCTTATCTACTCCAAAAATCCAGAATTTGTCTCCCACTTTTACATTAGCATTTGCACCTCTGTCAATCACAAATGGATCCCATTGAGAAAGCATTGCTTGTTCGTGATCTACGTTTTCGTGTTCGTAGTAGTCTTCTCTTACTATTTCTCCATATTTCTCATAGTTTTTAGGCCAGTCTATGAAACTTCCATAGGCTTTTTTGTCTGGAGTAAAAAGAGTAACATGATATGGTCTTGCAAGTGGTCCTCCAGGCATTATCAGATGGTCTCCTGGATATATCCAGACAATTATCAAGCCATTCCTGTAAACTGGGTCAGCAAGATATGGAGAATTTGCTTCATAAATTGCTGGCCATGCCCAGTGATTACCAAGATACCAGCCAGAAATATCCCATAAAGTATCTCCAGATTTCACCTGATAAATATCCAGGTTTTCATAGAATGGATAAGTGATCGCCCCTAATGCTCCTGCTATTGCCAATACTATCAATCCAAACAATAACTTACGCATTTTTATGCCCTCCTCTATAAAGGCTATACCCCTTCTCTAACATTACGGCTATTAATAGATTTAGATTGTTTTTTGTCAAGGTATTTTTAAACATATTTTAAAGTTATTTATTACTATTTTTATATAACTCCTTGTAAATAAATCGTTTATCAAATAATTATCCTTTTTATGTGTCCTCCTAATCTTGCAATGATTTCATAGTTAATGGTGTTTGCCCATGATGCATGATACTCAGCTGTTATCTGCTCATAACCTGACTTACCGATTATAACTACTTCATTTTCAAGTTTCACTTCCTCAATATGAGTAACATCGACTATTGTCAGGTTCATGCATATTCTTCCTCTGATGTGTGCTCTTTTACCATTTATCAAGACATATCCATTATTAGACAAACTTCTATCCAGACCGTCTGAATAGCCAATTGGCAAGATAGCAAGTCTTGTCTTGCTAGTGGTTCTGTAAGAACAGCCATAGCCTATATAATCGCCTTCTTCTACCCATTTTAATTGAGCAACTCTTGTTTTCCAGCTCAGTACTGGCTTAAGAACTGCAGGACTATCGTCATGTTTCTTGAGCATGAAGGAAAGTAATGTTTCCTTGCTGGGCCATAAACCATATAGTGCAATTCCGAGTCTTATCATTTTGAATTGTGCTTCTTCAAAAAGCAGGGATGCTGCACTGCAGGCTGTATGTGGATAATCTACTTTCCTGTTCATAGTAGTTTCTATAGTATTGAGTCTTTCATTGAATCTTGAAAGTTGAAGCTCTGCATAATAATGATTTGTCGTGTCTTCAATATTTGCAAAATGAGTGTATGCACCACAAACTTTGATCTTTTCATTTCTGGATATTATGCCTATTGCATTTCTCAGCTCTGTTTCGGTGAAGCCAAGCCTGTTAGTTCCAGTTTCTATCTTCAGATGCACTAGTACATCCTTGTTTAATTTTATTGAAAATTCTGATATCTTCATAATCGTTTCAATATTATAAACTGCAAAATGATAATCGCTTTCAATTGCTTCTTCAATATCCTTGAGCTGGACATATCCCATTATCAATATCGGTTTCTTGAATCTTCTGATTATGCGAGCTTCCTCAATGGAATGGACAGCAAAGAAATCAGTTCTGTCAGCAATAATTGAAGCTACTTCCTCTATTCCATGCCCATAAGCATTTGCTTTTATGACACTTGCTATCTTTACATCCTTCTTGATGGATTGCCTGAAATAATCTAAATTCTGCAAAAGGCTTGCCTTGTCTATCTCTATCCAGCTATTCATTTACAGCCTTACTCCTTTTCCAATTACACATTTTCCTATCTTAAGCCAATCCTTGCCCTTGAACATTTTTTCATAATCAGATGATGAAACAATAGCTATCATGCCTATTCCCATGTTGAATATTCTGTATGCTTCTCTACTGGTAAGTTTCCCAAGTTTCTTGAGAAGTTTAAACAAGGGTGGGGTTTCCCATGATTTGATATCAATCTCTACACCAATACCTTCAGGAAGAATCCTTGGAATATTATCATAGAAACCTCCTCCTGTTATATGAACAAGAGCTTTTATCTTTTTCTTTTCCACATATTCGAATAATTCTCGGAAATAGCATCTATGGGGTATGAGAAGAGCATCAGCTGTTGACAGACCTCCAAGTTCCTTCCATTCATAATCAATTGTTTTGTTTTTTAGCATGAGCTTCCTTGCGAGTGAATAACCATTTGTATGCAGTCCATTACTCTTGAATCCAATAAGAACATCATTCTCCCTTATATTTCGAGAGGGAAGAAGATGCTTCTTGCTTACAATCCCGATTATGCATCCCACAACGTCAAAAGAACCAGGATTGTAAACATCCGGCATCTCCGCTGTTTCTCCTCCTATTAACGCACATCCCACTTCCCTGCAAGCTTCTGAAGCTCCTTTTATAATATCAGCAAGTTGTTTTTTTCCCAATTTGCTTGAAGCGAAATAATCAAGGAAAAAAAGCGGTTTTGCCCCTTGAACAAGAATATCATTGGTGCAGTGAAAAACAATATCTTTTCCAATACCCTCATATCTTCCTGCAAGTTTTGCTACTTCTGTTTTTGTTCCAACTCCATCTATTGAAGAAACCAAAATGAAATCTTTCTCTCGGAAGTCATGCAGGGAGAATAATCCTCCATATGCTCCTGTTCTTGACAGAACAGCCTTGTTATATGTACTTTCTATATATTTCCTTGATAATGATATAGCTGAAACAGCTTCATCAATATCAACACCTGCTGATTTATAATCCTTCAAGTTATAACCTCTCTTTTATCATTTTTCTTATATTCGGAATATGTCTTATCCATACAACTAAAGCAAAACATAAAGAAAGGTAGATGAGATATTCCTTCTGAAATGAAGGCAGATAATACGAATAAATCCATACCCATAATAATATTGTTGATGACAATGTTCCTATTGCCGATACTCTCAGGAAGATCAATGCTACTGCATAAATCATTATTGAAGTTATTGCTGGAAGAGGAGCCAGAGCGAGAAATACTCCATATGTTGTTGTTCCTCCCTTTCCACCATTAAACTTCATGAAGACGCTGAAGCAATTCCCCACTAATACAGCTAAACCACAGATAAAAAGCCAGATCGCTTCATTTTCATCAGTCATCCAGTCTTTGTAAATAAGGTATCTCAGAATAAGCATGAATATCAAGGCTTTTAAACCATCACCAAGCAAGGTATATGTACCAGCTCTTTTACCAATAACCCTTGTTAGATTTGTAGCTCCAATATTTCCGCTTCCCTCTTTCTTGATATCTATCTGGTAAACGTACTTTGCAATAATCCAGCCTGTTGGTACTGAACCTATAAGATAACCTAATAGTACTAATATATAATCCATTTGCTTGACAAAGTTTATATTAAGGTTGAGTTGTGTTATATGCAATATAAAGTCAAGTTTTTCCATTTCCTTCTAACAATAATGATTGCAGTCATCTCAACTGATTCGTTTGTAAGTGCAGATGATTTCAATAATTTGCTTGCCCTTATTGATGCTGAAGTGCCTTGTGTATTGATATTGTCAGGGAAGAATGCTACCAAAGTAATCCCCAGAATTAAAGGTTTTATACCTCATGCAGACCTGCTTCTAAATACCTTGATGCAGGGAGGAGGATTTTCAAATCCAGAGGAAGTAGGCGAAGCAATAAAATCGTTCACAATATTATTCTATGATGGAACATCAAAGAAACCTTCAATATCACTGAAGAAAAAAGGAATTCTTATAGAAACAGGCAAGAAATGGGATGCAATTTATTCCAAGGCATTCGAGGGATCAAGGCAGATAAAAAAAATCAAGGGTATTCCTGTTTACAAAGCTGGTGATAATGAGCTATTTCTTAAAATCAAGAATGGAAAATTCCTTTATCTGTATGAATATGAGGAAATAGGGGAGAGATTTGCTGAAGTATATACAGGGAAAAGAAAGAGCCTTGTCGAGGTTTCTTCTATAAATACTTTCTTGAAAAATCAAACTCCCAATGCATTTTTTCTGCTTTTTCCTGCATTTGACTCTTTTTTCTGGGGTGATCTTCGTGGAGACAAACTTATTCTTGGAGGAAACATAAATCTGCTTCTATTGAATATAGATAATCCGGCTTTGAATGAAGTTAAATGAATTCACCTATAAAGACTTCCTCTCCAAGGATGCTCTGAAGCATCTGAGCGTTTCTTACTGCTTGTCCTGCATGACAGTTATTGAAAAAAATAATCGTCTTTCTTGAATTCCGCTTCATGTTTTCTATCCCTGGAACCCACTCATTAAGTTCTTCTTCTGAATAAAGATAGTCATATCTCTCTTTTGCTCCAAGATACCATTTCTCAGCATTTCGTGAGTGAAACCTTATGTAAGCAATATCACTTGTAACAATCGAACGTCTTGTGGGCAGGTTTTCAATATCAGGTACATCGACACAGCAGTAACCGAGATTTTTTCCCTTAAGCCAGTTGAAAACATCTTCATTTTCCCAGCTTATATTCCTGAATTCAATATTTATTGGCAATCCCTGAAGTTCATCATGAACTCTGTTTATATATGAAACGTTTTTTTCCTCATTCCTGAAACTGAATGGAAACTGCATAAGTACAGAGACTAGTTTGTCTGTTTCAGATAATGGTAGTAGAGCTTCTTTGAATTTCTTCGCTGCCCTCTTGAAATCATCTCTCTTGTGAGTCAAAGTCGAGTATGCTTTAACTGCAAAAGAGAAATCATTCCTTGTTTTTCTGGCAATGTTCTTGAAAAAAGAAGCATCAATCTCCTGATAATATGTAGAATTTATCTCCACTATCTTGAAGAATTGCTGGTAATAGCTCAGAAAATCCTTTGTGCCTCTTGGATAGAAAACTTCCTTCCAGTCAGCATATACATATCCAGATGTTCCTATTGATACTTCCATGACTACTTGATAATTATCTCTATACTTGCTTGAGAATCATAACCCTTGAGGTTTCTCAAAAATCCCTTTATTACATCAACAAGTGTATCCTGAACAAAAGGAACCATATCTATGGTTTTTTCCCCAATCTTCAGTTTGATCTTGTTGTTTGCATAAGCAATGCATTCATTAATATTCTTCTCTTTTCTAAGCAGTTTTACAAGCATTTCGCTGCAAGTCATCCCGCAAAATCTGCAACAATCATCATCAAAGAATGGCAGAGCAGGAGGAACAATATCCATTATGTAATCAACAAATTCATCAATACTTTTATAAATATCGAAAACTGGAATGTTCTTGAATGTGCTGACATCTCTTGAAACTGGTCCAGAAATAGCGAAGACTCTTTCGTCAACAATCTTTTCAAGATCATCAACTCCATCAGAAACAGCAATCGCTGGATAATAAAAAGACTTGCCTCCTTCAATAACCAGGTAGTCACTCGAAAGATGCTGCTTGATTGAATCTATAGGAAGTCTTTTCCTGTAGATAATTCCGGTTTCCTTTTCAGAAAATGAAATTACTGGATTTGCTCCAGCTTCAGACATTAGCCAGGTGTCTTTACCTTCAGAATCAATGCTGAATCCTTCAATATGAATATCTTTCAATGCTGAAACCGAATAGTTTCTTTTTTTCAAATTCCTTATGATTTCACAAGCTGTTGTAGTTTTACCTGAATTTGAATGGCTACCAATCAAGCAGAAAACTTTCATAAAATCCTTTCGATGACATATAATAAAAAACTGCTGCAGAAGCTATTATGAAAAGCTGCAACAGTGCATATTTAAATCTATATCTAATCTTGTATAAACTGGTGGGATTTCTTGTTGAACCATATCCTCTTATTTCCAGTGCAGCAGCAATTTTTTTTGCCTTCAGCAGACTTCCAATAAAGAGAGGTAGTAACAGTTTCTTTAATAGCCTGAATTTCATAATCAGATTAAGCTTCTGTATATCGAGCCCTCTCAGCTGAATTGCCACAAGGATTTCCCTGCTTCTCTGCCTCAGATTATCAACAAATAGCAGAGTTAGTGTATACATGAGAACAATCTCTGCTGGAATTCTCATGAATCTAAGCAAGTTTATCAAATCATTTCTTGAAATATCCAGTATGATGTCAGATGTGGACATTATTACAAACAGTCTCACTGAAGTTGCAATAGAATAATAAAGCCCTTGCCTGGTAATGAAACCCAGAAGTATTATATCTCCACTTCTCTGGAAAACCATCTGGAACAAGGCAATAGTGACTATGAATACAAGAAAATTCTTCCTTAACTTGAAGGATCTAAGAATCAAGAGGATTATGATATGAAGACCAAGAAGAATAAGTAAATCCGATAAATTCGTTACTATTATTATCAGTGTTGTGATTGTTATTACATATAAATATGATGTAGCCACTTTGTCAATGAGAGGATTCTTAATTTCCACATTACTTTTGCCTGACTTTGTATGAATAATGTCAAGATTTTGTTTCAAACATGCAACTAATCTCATTGACATTTTTATCAAATTTCAGAAGGACTATCATATTATTGTTATTCATGATTATGTAAGGAAGGATATGGAATGAGAATCCTGGATTGCATTCATGTTTCAGATAGAAATGAATGGGAAAACTGGCTTGCAGGGAATTCTGATAACAAGAAAGAGATATGGCTTATCTTCTATAAGAAGAGCTCTCTTAAAACCTCAATCTCATATAGTGATGCACTGGATGTAGCACTTTGCTATGGCTGGATAGACAGCATTATAAAAAGACTTGATGATGAAAAATACTTGAGAAAGTTCACAGTAAGAAAAAACAGAAGCAAGTGGTCAGTAGCGAATATAAAAAGAGTTAAGAAGCTTATTTCTGAAGGAAGGATGAGAGAGGAAGGCATGAAGGTTTTTGATAAAAAGCTTCTCAACATTGATCTAAAGGAATCTCCGAAGAAGACAATGCCTGAAGAGCCTCCTGACTTGATGGAAGTCCTTTCATCTAATGAAAAGGCTTTAAAATTTTACCTGAAACTTACTCCATCAAACAAAAGAAACTATATAAACTGGATTAATGATGCAAAAAAGGAGGAAACAAGAAAGAGAAGAATTAAGAAGTTCTTTTCAATGCTTAAAAGAAATGAAAAACCGGGGATGATATAGGAGAGTATAATGAGAGAACATAATGACAGATCAGGTTTCAAGAAGATGGAGTTTTTTTTCAAGATCCGTGATATACTGTTTCCAAGAAAAAGAATACTGAATGAAGTAGGTATTAGCGAGGGAATGCAAATAATTGAGTTTGGCTGTGGTCCAGGTTCATATACAATTCCTCTTTCCAGACTTGTAGGAGAGCAAGGAAAGATATACGCGGTTGACAGGAACCCTATTGCACTGGAAACCACTAGTGAAAAACTTACTAAAAACAAGATCAATAATGTAACATTGATAAAAACAGAATGCAGGATTGATCTTGCAGATTCATGTATTGATATTGTTCTTCTGTACGATGTTTTTCATCTTCTTGAAAAGCCTGCAGAAGTTCTTTCTGAATTTCACAGATTATTGAAACCTGAAGGGATCTTGTCAGTCAACGATCATCATATGAAAAATGAGGAAATCACTCAGAAAATTACTGAATCAGGTTTTTTTGATTTCGTGAGACTGGAAAAATATTCACATAGATTTATAAGGAAGGATTAGAAAGCAGGTTTATAAAAATCACCAGGCTTCCCTGGATTATCTTCTTTCTTGAGATCCTGCTTTTTTCCGAAATTTTCCTCCATTCTTGAGAATAAATGAGGTAATTCTTTCTCCACTATATATGACATATTGATTACATAGACTTCATTAAGTCCTATCTGCTTGTAGGACTTGCTCTCATAGTCATAATAAGATATCATGTTATTGCTTATATGCATTGGTTGTCTGGATTCACTTATAACTAGCATTTCATTTGTTTTGAGTGCCATCCAGGTTATATATACCCAGGGAGACATGTTTATTATTTCTTTCCCTACATGGACCTTTCCATAACCTGCTCCATTCAATACAGTATTACCTATATGTGATGGATATCTATCACCCAGGCCTGACCTTATATATTGATTTCCTGCATATATAACAACAGCCTTTGGCTTTCTTGATATTATCTCATCTTTTTTGATGCATACATATTCAAATAATCCCATATTCAATCGTCCAGCAATTACCCAATTGTAACTCTCTCCCTGATTATACAAGAGGCACATGAATATAAAAGCACTTAATAACAGTCTTTTGTATAAGTCTTTTATTTCAATATGATAAATAAGATAGATCAGTATAATGCAAAAGCCTATATTTAAATATGCTGTATGCCTGCTTGAAAAGAATGGATACATGAATACTGGCATAATGAATAAAAGCATAGTCCACAAGCCGGCATACAGGTAGTTCTTTCCATAAGCAATCCCTTCCTCCTTGATCAATTTCATCTTGAATAGAATATAACAAATAAATATGTCTATCATTAAAAGGAGCAAAAGAATTAATCTGTTCATTGATTTCAGACCGAAATAAACCGATTTCATCTGCATTATGAAAACACCTAAATAATTAGTATAGAATACTATATCAAGAAAATTGAATAAACCATCTATATTGAATTTATAATCAACTTTCCATGCCTCCCCTCCATATATTGGCTGCAGTAATCCAAGGAAATTGGTTTTCTTTATAACAAAAGCTGATATTAATAATATTGATGAAATCAAGATGAAAGTAAAAATCCTCTTTCTTTCCGAAATATAAATATCCTTTAATAATAAATAATTCATTGCAAGGAAGACAAATGGAAGCATTGCTCCCTGCTCATATATGAAAAGAGACAGGAAATATATCAGACTTATCACAGATAATGCTATTTTCCCTTTCTTTTTGGAAATCCAGTCTGCAAGAAAAATAAGAAGCATCATATTAACACAAAATCCCATTTTCATGAAGCTTGTGTTCACTGATAAATGACTTTCAGTATTGTTTGGAAAAATAGAGAAAATCAGAGTTGCAAGAAAGGCAGTTAATGAATTCCTGAATATCCTTTTCGACAATGTAAAAACAAGAACTGTGGCAAGTATATCATAGAAAAGAAGCTGGAAATGATATAGAGTAGGATTATATCTAAATAGGTAACTGATAAGGCAATTATAAGTATGACCAAAGAAACGCAGAGGATCCAGCAATACAGCCATTGGGAAGCGATTTTCTGCTGCCAGCTTCTGGGTCAATCCCAGCATCATCCAGTCTTCAAATACTAATCCTCTCTGGAATATGAAAACATAATGGGCAATTATGCAGAATACTGACAGAATAGCTACTTTGCCAGAATCCCTTTCAAAAAATTTCAAGAGGCTATTTCCCTTATTCATATATCCTTTTCAAAAAAATTCGTTATCTAAAGAAAATCCATCAATTCCTTGCTGAAGCTATCATTAACATTTTCTTTAACAAATCTTGAAAACAAGTTCTTGTCTTCTTCAGATAAAGGTTTGAAATCCCTTTCCATCCAGAATTCAGACCAGTGACCTTTATCTTTCTGCCTCATGAAACAGTCAATATGTTCTTCACATTCGCATGGGGCTAGACATAGTGGATGATAGCGTTTGATTCTTGTAACCCAGAGACTTTGAAGCATGATCTTTGCTATATAAGTCCACCTGTTTTTGAAATCCTTCCTGTTGACAGCCCCAAGTATCAATGCTTCATAATACCTGAGAGTTTCAGGTTTGCAGTATTCTACTACTCCATCAGGCTGGACGAAATACCTGAAATATTGCCTGTAACATCTGGTGTTATATTTGTGCTTTTCCCAGCTATTGAAAGGACCTGGTGAAAAAAAGCCAACCTTATTTTTGCCAAAGCGTTGTTCCAGATTAAGAAAAGCACTATTTGCTGTATTGTAATAATTGATATCATGCAAGACCGAATAGGGATTTGAAGGAGGCATTAATGAAGCGAACAGGCAATATATATTGGGGGATATAGATTGCAACTTCTCTGCCAGAGGTATCATTACTTCTTCATTTCCATTATCTCTGGAAAGCACAGTGAAAGTCATTATTGTTATCTTAAGATTAAGTTTCTCAATTTCTCTTGCAAGTTGCTCAATTCTTTTTATAACGAAATCTCCATCAATTCCCCTGTTCAGCTTGTTATGCTTTCCAAGACCATCAATTGAAACATGAATTAGCTGGAGATGGGGAAGTACTTTGAAAATTTTCTCCATCCTGTAAATAAGATTAGTTGTTACCCTGATTTTGGGATTAATACTTTCTTTTATTTCAAGTATACACTTTTCAAGGTTGTCTACAAGAAATGGTTCCCCGCCAGTTATTATTACTATCTTTGGTTTTGTTTTCTTTATATTCTCTACTGCAAGAGGCAGATTTTCTGGAGTTACCCTTTGACCATCCCGTATGCAATAAGTGCATTTCAAATTGCATCTCTGCGTTATTCTCCATTCGGCAAGCCAGTGAAAATTAGGTACTGGCATATTATCAAGAAATCTTGAATAAGCAGGAAAGATATTTTTCAAAAAATACTTTTCAAATGCCATTTTCAGCATGATTCAGAAGAAATATATGCATAGACTGTCAAGTGAAAAGACTTACATTAATTAGAGTAAGAGCTAAATATCTTCTAATATTCAGCTCTTATCAGAATTCAGATAATCTTCAACTATTTGATTGCAGGACTGTTTCTACATCTTTGTCTCCACGTCCAGAAAGATTC
Source organism: Candidatus Coatesiibacteriota bacterium (assembly GCA_016927185.1). Lineage (GTDB taxonomy): Bacteria > JAFGND01 > JAFGND01 > JAFGND01 > JAFGND01 > JAFGND01. The sequence continues at coordinate 57,925 of JAFGND010000034.1, read as the reverse complement.
ACTATAATAATATCATCTTTATTGAACATGGATGAATGCTCGAGGATGAATGCAATAGCATGACTTGTCTCAAGCGCTGGAATTATTCCTTCTATCCTTGAAAGATAATTGAATGCGTTTATTGCCTGAACATCAGTAACTGATCCAAGGATTAATCTGTTGCTGTCTTTGAGCATTGAAGGTTCAGGTCCTACTCCTGGATAATCAAGTCCTGATGCAATGGAATGAATATCTGCTGGATTTCCTTCATTGTCCTGAAGAAGGTAGCATTTGAAACCATGTATTATTCCGGGACTTCCCAGTGTCAATGTAGCTGCATGATTCCCTGGTTCCAATCCCTTGCCAGCTGGTTCCACAGCAATAAGCTTGACATTTTCTTCATTTATGAAGTCATAAAAAAGCCCCATTGCATTGCTTCCTCCACCTACGCATGCTATAAGATAATCAGGCAGTCTTCCTTCTTGTTCAATAATCTGCATTTTCGCTTCCTCACCAATTATTTTCTGAAAATTTCTTACAATTGTCGGATAGGGATGAGGTCCTACAACGCTTCCCAGCAGATAGAAAACCTCAGGATTCTCTATGAGATAACCAAGTGCCTCGTCAACTGCATCTTTAAGGATACCAGAACCTCTTTCAACTGTTATGACTTCAGCTCCTAAAAGGCTTATTCTCTGTACATTGAGTTTCTGTTTTATTGTATCCACCTTTCCCATGAAAATCTTGCATTTCATGCCAAGCAAGGCAGCAGCAGTGGCAGTAGCAACTCCATGTTGTCCTGCTCCAGTCTCTGCAATGATTTCCTTTTTGTTCATCGATTTTGCCAGCAATGCCTGCCCTAGTGTGTTATTGATCTTGTGTGCTCCAGTATGATTAAGATCTTCTCTTTTAAGATAAATCTTGCAGCCGATATTTTTACTTAAATTTTTTGCGAAATAGAGGGGACTTGGTCTTCCTACATATTCCTTTAAAAGGCTCTTTAGTCTTGACTTGAAACTATCTGAGTCCTTTAATTCATTGTATTTCTGTTCGATATTATTCAAATAGGGCAACAATCCCTCGGGAACGTACTGCCCTCCAAATTCTCCAAAGTATCCTTTATTCATGATAATATTCCTCCTGTTGGAATTAAAAAAATTGTTTAAAAAAATATGATGTTACTAGAAAGAAATATTAAATTGATGCGCCCTGGTTGAGGGGGCGCCAAATCTGGCTGATCATTGAAGAAGCAATGATATTACAAAAATCGGTTTTCATATTGAACAACTGCCATTAATTCTTGAGGCTATTATTTTGTCAATTGATTATAGTAAAGTCAGAGATTCTCTTTTTTGTAAGAAATATTGCCAATTGACAGCCATGCTTTATATAATTTACTGTTTCAAAACTTCTTTCATTGACATAATATTGCCTAATGGAAGCAATACAAGAAAAGAAGGGATTTATGAAAAAATATGATTTGAATGATATTTTTGAACTTCTTGATATTCTCAGAGGTGAAAACGGATGTGCATGGGACAGGCAACAAACCTTCGAAAGCCTCAAGAATTATTTGCTGGAAGAAGCATATGAAGTTGCAGAGGCAATTGAAGATGAGGATTATGAAGCCTTCAAGGAAGAACTTGGGGATCTTCTTTTTCATATAATGTTTCATATTCATATGGCAGAAGAGAAGGAGATATTTACATTTGATGCAATAAAGGAAGGTTTACTTAATAAAATGAGACTTAGGCATCCTCATATTTTTGGAGATATTGAGACTGAAGATCCCAAAGTAATTCTCAAGAACTGGGAAAGCATAAAGAAACAGACAAGAAGGAAAGCTAAAAGCAGCACTCTTGATGGAGTTCCAAGAGATTTTCCTGTACTCCTCAAGGCAAGAAGACTCCAGGAAAAAGCTGCAAATGTAGGTTTCGACTGGCCTAAGGCTGAACAGGTTCTTAACAAGATTGAGGAGGAGATAAGAGAATTAAGAGCTTCTTTATCTGCTGAAAAGATGGAAGAAGAACTTGGAGATTTGTTATTTGCAGTCGTAAATCTATCCAGGTTTTATAAGGTGGATCCAGAGAAGGCTCTGAAAGGTACAATAAGCAAATTTGACAGAAGATTCAGATATATTGAAGAAAAGACCAACCATAAAATGACAGAATATTCTCTGGAAAAACTTGAAGAGATATGGCAGGAAGCTAAAAGGGAGGAATAACAGGTTTTATTCTATTCCTGCAATCCTGAACCAGTCCTTGATCATTACATTTATTTTTCCGAGAGCTTTTTCTCTTGTCTTATCCATATTTTCCTCAACCTGCTCTTTTATGGAGAAATAAAATTTGATTTTTGGTTCAGTTCCAGAAGGTCTTGCTGCTATCCAGCCTCCATTTTCAAAGAGGAATTTAAGGACATTGGATTTAGGCAATCCCTTGCTTTCTTTTTCACTGTTATCAGTGAAGTCTGTTTCAATGTTTCTCTCGATATCCTGCATCTTCATGAATTTGTAACCTGAAATGATCCTCGGTGGATTTGCTCTCAATTTTTCCATGAGTTTAGACATTTCAATCTGACCTTCCATTCCTGGAAAAGCATATGAAACATTCTTTTCAAGATAATAACTATGAATTCTGTAAATATTCTCAAGCTCTTTTAACAGATTGGATCCCATATTTTTAGAGTATGCAGCATATTCTGCAAGCATTGTGGATGCTATACAACCATCCTTGTCTCTCACTTTTGTACCAACGCTGTAACCGAATGATTCTTCTCCACCTACTACAAATTCAGGTGCGGGTTTTTTACTGGAAGTCTCGAATTCCTTCTGCTTGCCATAAATCCACTTGAATCCCGTCAAGGTCTCATAAGTCTCTGCACCATAGTATTTTGCAATATCAGTAATAAGATCGGATGTTACAATTGTTTTTACAACTGCTGGTTTTTCAGGAAGTCTCTTGCCATCTTTGAGAAGTTTCAATACATAATTAACTAAAAGCGCAAGTGTTTGATTGCCATTTAATTGAACAAATTCTCCTCTTCCATCAGGAATAGCTATTCCCAGTCTGTCAGAATCCGGATCAGTTGCAAGGACAATGTCTGCCTTTTTGTCTTTTGCAAGTTTGATGGCAAGCGTAAGTGCTTCTGCTTCTTCGGGATTCGGGGATTTAACTGTCGGGAAATCCCCATCTGGTTTCATCTGCTCCTTGACACAGTAAATATTTCTAAATCCTTTCTGTTCAAGAAGATGCGGGATCATTGTTGAGCCTACTCCATGAAGAGGCGTATATACAATTATAAAGTCCTTTGCTTGTGATTTAATTGCTTCAGGAGAGAGTGTCAATTCAAGCACCATTTTCTTGTAAGCATTATCAACATTTTCATCAAGATAGACAAGAAGGTTCTTTTCAGTTGCTTCCTTTATTGACATATACTTGATATCTTTGTTAAGATCAACTTTCATTACTTCATCTATTATACCTGTGTCATGAGGTGAAACAACCTGACAACCATCATCCCAGGAAACCTTATATCCATTATATTGGGGAGGATTATGGCTGGCTGTAAGCATAATCCCAGCTTGTGCATTGAGATATCTCACTGCAAAAGACACGCATGGTGTCGGTCTCATTTCCCTATATAGATAAACCTTAATTCCGTTAGCACACAAAACTGAAGATGTCTCTCTGGCAAAAGAAACCGAGTTATGTCTTGAATCATAAGCAATTACAACTCCCCTTGATGCTCCATCTGCAGTGTTTTTTATTATATAATTCGCCAACCCCTGAGTTGCTCTTCCAATAGTATGGATATTCATTCTATTGGTTCCTGCTTCCATTATTCCTCTTAATCCTCCAGTACCAAATTCCAGATCAATCCAGAATCTGTCTTTTAGAGAGCTAATATCTTCTTTTTCAATAAGTTGAGAAATTTCTGCAACTGTCTTTTCATTAAATGGGGGATTTAACCATGGAAGAATTCTTTCCTTTATCTCATCTGGTATATCTAGTTTATTTAACCTTGCCTCTATATCCATCAAGTCTCCTTGTTTTTTATCACTTCATTTTATTCATTAACGCCAGCTTGCTTGATTATCTCAATTACGTCAGGGAAATCCATTCCAAGTTCCCTCATTTTTGATATTTTTGGTATGCCATCATTTGTCCATCCTCGTCTTATATAAACAGCGTCGAGAAGCTTTTCATACTGATCTTCCCTGAAAGCACGTAATATTGCCAGCTTTTCTGCAGATGACTTTCCATCAGGATCAACTCCTACCTTTTCTTTCAATTGAGTGTCATATCTTTCCTGTCTGCTTTCGTATTCTTCAATAGTTACAGGTCCCATTGCTCTGTAAGGTCCTCTGTCGTGTTCTCTTGTACCAAAACCCAATCTAAGATTGAAAACTCTCTGAAAATTGTAGACGCGTTCCGACTGGAGAATAAGCTCTGCAGGTGTTATCTCTATTCCTGTCATTCCCGCAAAGTAATTGCAATATCCTTCAACATGACCGGGCACCTTGGCAGGTTCTTTTGTCTTGGCATTATCAATTGGCTCAATATCGTTCCAGAGGAGTTTGCAAAGTCCCATCAATCCAAACCATGTCCTGAACATTGGGAAATAGTGCAAAGCTTCTGCTTTCATCTCGAATGTCGGAATTTGATTGTTTACCATATCCATGAAAATCAGCCATGCTTCATCATGCTGGGCTCCCTTCAAAGCCATTGCATAACCACCCTGCATTGCAAGAGATTCCTTTGTCATATATTCTGAGTACTCCATACCCTTTGATTCCATGCCAATATCATGAAGAAATTTCGGATCTCCACCATATTCCTCTGCAAATATTTTCTTCATGCGCCTTATACCCTTACCTACTATCACTCCAAAACCTCTGCCCTCAGCCATCTGATGTAATATTTCCAGAGATTCCTTTTCTGCTCCGAACTTTAGCTCCAGTCCTCCAGTTATTTCCTTATTCAGTATCCCAGCTTCATAACATTCCATTACGAATGCAAGTGCAGTTCCGAATGATATAGTATCTATTCCATATGTATCACAATAGAAATTTATTTCTGCAATAACATGAGGATTGAAAACCCCTATATTAGAACCGCATCCTGCAGCAGTCTCATATTCAGGTCCATCTACAAGTACTTTTTCTCCCTTGTAGGGTCCTGTTTCAAGAATGAAATCACTGATTCCCTTGGCACAAGCCATCATGCAACCGTTCCAGCATCCATCAGGAACATTCTGCTTAACAAATTTTTCTATCCATATATTGGAAGATATCTGAGGTGTCAACTCGTGTTTTCCAAATTTGTAATTATGAGTAGGAAGAAGATCATATGCATCCATTATTTCTACAAGGTGAGCAGTTCCGGACCTTCTCATTTGGCATTGCTGGTCATCATATCTGAATACTTCAGTATTCAATCTCATTCCATATTTTCTTATTCTAAGTGGATCTACAGGATTGTTGAATTCATCAGTGACCTTTATTGCTCCCGTTGGGCAGACATATGCACAGGTAGCACATCCAACACAAAAAGCAGCTTTTTCTTCAGACATTACTACTCTTCTGTTATATCCCACTCCCTCAAATTCAAGTATGTTCTCCCATACAGATTCTTTACATACTCTTACGCATCTTTCGCATAATATGCAAGCATCTGTTTTCTTGCTTTTTACCTTGCTTTCATCTATATCTGGTATGATCCCGAAATCATCTGCCAGTTTCCTCAGATATGGTACATTAGGGAAGAATGAAAGCAAGTTTGAAAGCATTCTCTTCCTTGCATTTCTGGTTTTTTCGCTTTCAGTAAATACTTCAACATCTTCATTGATAATATACGTACATGCAGGTAACATCTTGGTCTGATCCTTAACCTTGATCTCAGTGATGCAGATTTTGCATGAACCATGAGGTTTTATTGTTTCATGGTAACAAAGGGTTGGGATTTTAACTCCCAATGAGGCTGCTGCTTCAAGGAGATTTGTTCCCTCTTGAACTGAGATTGTCATACCATTTATAGTCAGGTTTGGCATATCTTCTCCTAATCATTTAAGGTTATTGACCATTTTGGTCTCCAGTATGGGCATTTTGCAACAACTGCTTTAATTTTCTTATCTCTGAAAACCGTTCCTATTCCACCCCTGCCTGCTTGTTTAATCCTTGAGGTTTCTCTCCTGAAATCATACCAGGAAAAATTCAGAACACCAAAGAATGTATTTTCAGCTGCTCTGCCTGCAGACACAACTGAGATATTTCTCTGATCAATTTCATTCCTTGCATACATTCTTGTTAACTGTTCACTTAATATATGAGCATTAATTTCCTCGAAAGGAGCAGTTTCAATAGTGACTTTACAGTTCTCACCATCTATGAATATGATAACATCTTCAGATGCTTTCCCGGTGAGAGCAATAGCATCCCATCCAGAACATTTAAGAAAAGGACCGAAAAAACCTCCAACATTGCAGTCTACAACCGACTGTGTAAGAGGCGAAATAGATGTTGCGATTGATTTTCCTGACCCTGGGTAAGATGTTGTTCCCCCAAGAGGTCCTGAAGCGATGCATATAGTATTTTCAGGATCGTTCCACTTCGTATTTCCATTTACTTCCTGCCACATGAGGTAGAGATCAAATCCCTTACCTCCGATAAACTTATCCTTCATCATTTGATTGACTGGCTTATTTTCAATAGTATTGGTTGATAAATCAACCTTCAATGTCTTGTTTGCATAACCTTTTGTTATTTTTACCCTATTATATGACATCTCTGAAAGTATCTTGTGAGCAGCCTTGAACTCCTTTATTTTTTCATATGAAATAAGATCAGTTAACATTTTGCCTCCATTTCTCTATATAATTGCTACTTTCTTGTCATTTTTTTTAAGCGTTTAATTTTGTCAAGATCATGTAAGTAAAATTGCTTGCAATTGTCGCAGGATAAAAACTTTGAATTATCAATACAATCTTCTTTGATTTGACATTCCATGATATTTTATTTATTATAAAATATCAAGGAGGAGAAATGAAAATATTATACTTTGTAGCAATTATTTTTTGTGTTATTGTTGACTTGCAATCAGCTCCAGGAGATCTCTTCTGGAAATTCAGGACAGACGACAGAATCCAATCTTCTCCTTTCATACATGATGGATTTGTTTATTTTGGTAGCTATGATGGTCATTTATACTCAATAAATGCTTCAGATGCTTCCCTTCGCTGGAAATTCAAAACAGAAAGTCCGATTTCCGCTTCACCATTTGTTAGTAATGGATTTGTCTATATAGGAAGTAATGATGGTAGTTTTTATGCCATCAACATCTCTAATGGAGCTTTGGTATGGACATATAAGGCAGGAGCAGCAATTCATTCATCTCCATCAGTAGTAGAGGAAATTGTATATTTTGGAAGCTGGGATGACAATCTTTATGCTCTCTTAGCTTCAAATGGTTCTATAAAGTGGAGTTACAAGGCTGATGATGGCATTTTTTCTTCACCACGTTTTGGGGAAGGAGTAATCTATGTTGGTTGCTGTGATGCAAATCTTTATGCTATAAATTCCGAAAGCGGAACCCTGAAATGGAGATACAAGACAGGAGATCGAAATTTTTCATCACCTTTCATTTATGAAGAAACTGTTTATTTTGGAAGTCATGACAGTTTTTTTTATGCAGTCAATATATCAGATGGATCTCTTAAATGGAGATACAAGACCGAACTTGATATTCTTTCTTCTCCTCATGTATCTGGGGGAATAGCATATTTTGGAAGCTGGGATACTTATTTTTATGCATTGAACTCTGTAAATGGAGAACTTGTATGGAAATATAAGACGCAAGGGTATATTTATTCAAGTCCTTCTGTTTCAGATGGTGTTGCCTATATTGGAAGCAACGATTACAATCTTCATGCTGTTAATGCTGCAGATGGAACATTGAAATGGAAATATAATTCAGGTGATTATATACATTCCTCACCTCGCATTTCTGGAGGTATTGTTTTTTTCGGAAGTAATGATAAATATCTGCATGCAGTTGAAACTTATGGTTACAACGACTTCACTGAAAACAGGAAAAGCGGAAAATCTCCATCAAAATACTTATCAGTTTCTCCCAATCCTTTTTCCTCAATGATTTCAATCAATCTTTCTTCTTCGGCCAGGATATTTTCAATTGATGGAAGACTAATCATGAAACTGGAAAAAGGTAGACATAAGATTTATACAAACAGGTGGATTAATGGGATATATATTATAAGATCTTCAGGTATTACCAAGAAGATAGTAAAAATATAGTAATTAAGAGGACTTGACTGCTGCTTGAAAATGTCATTTGACAAAACTTGAGTATAATGAATTTCTGGAATTATGTTTAAAGCATTTTTTCTCGTCTTGCTTTTTCTAGGCGCAAGAGAAGATGAATTACTGAAGAATCTTGATGAAGCAAGAAAAGTGAATGATATCACCTCTTCAATAAAAATACTGAAGACTCTCATAACAGATAATCCTGAAAATACTGATTATATTATTTCCCTTGGTGAGATATACATGGATGAAGATTCTCTTGAGATTGCACTTGCGTATTTCAAGAAGGCAATTGTCCTTGAACCATTGAACAAGAAAGCTTTAAAGGATTTAGCAATTGCATATGGCAAGACAGGCAAGCATAGATACAGTATGAGCTGTCTGAAGACTCTTCTGGCATGTGAGCCTGACAAACTGGATAATCACTTGCTTCTTGCTGAGACATATAATAATCTGAGATTATATAATGAATCAATAGAACTAATGCAACCTCTTATTACAAAACATGAAAATAGCATAGAGGTAAATTTCCTGATGGGATTAACGCTTTATCAGGCTGGAAGAGAACAGGAATCAGAGAAATACTTCGAAAAAGTCAAGAAACAGAATCCTGAGGATGGAAGAACACTTTTTCTGCTTGGAGAGTTATCTTTCAAGAAAAGAGATTTTCTCAAGGCAAAAGAGCTTTTTAATAATGCCATTGAAAAGGGTCATACAAACAATCTCGGTTTATTGACACATCTGGCGCAATCAGAATTAGAGCTTTCAGATACCCTGTCTGCGATAAAGACATTGAAACTAACCATCAGATATTTTCCTGAAAATGCTCCTTCATATGTCATTTTGTCAAGAATAACAAAAGACAGGAAGAAAAAGCTCCAGTATATGAAGAAGGCTGTGGAGATAAGCCAGGAATCAATTCCTTATATAATTGAATTAGGAGTGATTCTGGAAACAAGCAAGCAATATAATCAGGCAGCAAGACTTTACAGACATGTTATAAACCTTTATCCAGAAGATTATAATGGTTTTTTTGCACTTGCAAAGTTATCTTTTAAAAGAAAAAACAGTAAATCTGCATTGGATAATTATTACCTGGCACTTGAAAAAAAGAATGTGAGTGTTTCAGTTTACCTTGAATTCGCAGAATGCCTATTGAAACTCAACAGGAAACAAGAGGCAAAAGGTGTATTGGAAAAAGGCCTCAAGTTATTCAATGAAGACAAGAAACTCAAAGAGCTTCTCCAATCTATAAAATAAAAATAAACCTTTCTGCAAGAAAAAAATAAAACTGTCCGTTTTACATCTTTAGAAAGAAAAATGCAGGAGGTTAAAATGAAAATATCAAAGAAAATTCTGGCAATAACAGCAGTAATGGCCTGGTTCTTGATGACTGGTTCAACCAATGAATGTAATGGTAATTTCAGTGATGGAGACGGTTATTATGATGGTGATTATGGTGTAATAACCGGGCTAGTAAAAGAAAGTGATCTTAAAACTGGCATTGATGGAGCTGAGGTTTCACTTGTTGGTTATTATCAATATGCAACAACTCATGATGGTGGTCAATTCATTTTGGAAAAAGTTCCTCTTGGTGAACATATAATCAGGATAAAGCACGAGGATTACATGACCAAGGAAATTACCAATGTACGTATTTCAGGTGGAGAGACAATTCCCTTGAATAACATATATCTCAAAGACATATATGTGGACAATGTTTCAGCTTATGAAAAGGCGAGTAATATATCATATGTACTTGGAAAACCTGATAATCGCTGCTTATCAATAGAAAATGGTGGTTATGCAGTCCTCGATTTAGGCTCATCTGAAGAAGCAGCTGACGGATACACTTTTGCTGACTTCTATGTCGGTTTCAAGGATGCTTCAATTGATACTGCAAATGTACTTATTTCAGTTTCAAACTATGAGACCGGACCTTTCCAGAGATGTGAATGGAATAGCGAAGGCGTATCACTTACTGGTACAGGACTCAGCAAAGCCCAGTATATAAAGATTGAGTATTCTGCAGGTGAAGCTGAAGGAGTCACTCCTGTTGAGATAGATTATATAAGAGTATTGAACTACGAAATCTACTAAAAAACAAGTTCCTTCCCATCCCCCCAAAGCTCCGATTTAAATCGGGGCTTTTTTATTTTATTGCATGAAGGGAACCTTGCTTAAGTTCAAAAATTCTGTCTGCAAAACTGCATAGGGCTATGTTATGTGTTACAATCACTACTGTCTGTTTCTTTTCTGAAGCAAGTTTCTGGACGAACTCCATCAAAATCAATGAATTCTTCTCATCCAGGTCACCAGTAGGTTCATCCATGAATACTAAATCAGGATCATTTATCAAGGCTCTTGCAATTGCAACACGTTGTTGTTCTCCACCTGACAGCTGATTTGGTTTATGGTTAAGTCTGTCTTTCAGACCAACATAATCAAGAAGTTGTATTCCCTTTTCCCTCACTGATTTCCAATCCCTGTTATATACGAAGCCTGGCAAGCATACATTTTCCAGAGCATTGAATTCATCAAGAAGATGATGGAACTGGAATACAAAACCTATTTGCCTGTTTCTGATTCTTGCCAGTTTCGTTGCATTAGCTGAAAGAATATCCTCTTCATTCAGGACAAGACTACCCTCATCAGGTCTTTCCAATGTGCCTAGAATATGCAATAAAGTGCTTTTTCCAGCTCCGGAAGCTCCAATAATGAATAATTTCTCTTCCCTGAATATTTCTATATCAAGTTTTTCCAGAACTTTTATTACAGTATCTCCGGTTGAAAACGATTTGGAAATATTTGAAGCCCTTAATAGAGATGTTTTACCCATATCTAATTGCCTTCATTGGGTCCTGCTTGCTTACCCACCATGCCGGTAGTGATGATGCAAGGAATGAAACAACCATGCTGAATAAAACAAGATAAACCATGGATTTCAGAGGAAAGTGGAATGGAGTTCCTTCTATCCAGTAGATATCAACAGGAAGATTAAGGATATCATATCTCGAAAAGATACTTCCTGTAGTTAATCCTGAGATGATTCCAAGAGCAGTACCTATCATTCCTATAAAGAGACCAGTCGCAAGGAAAATTAGCTGGATTTTTCTACTTGAAATTCCCATAGCTCCCAGAATCCCTATTGTTCTCATTTTTTCTATTACCATTATAATCAATGTGCTGATTATTGAAAAACTGGCAACAATAAGTATTATGATCAGAATTATCAGCATCACAAAACGTTCCATTGCAATCGCTTCAAATAGATTACTGTTTATTTCTTGCCATGATGATGTGATATAAGGAAATCCTCCAAGCATTCTTTGAATTGTCAATCTCTCTATGCTTGCATTGTAAGGATTATCAATCTGAATTGATAATCCGGAAACGGAATTCCCTTTCATTTTGAAGAAACTTCTTGCGTTTTCAAGGCTTATATATGAAATATTATTATTGAATTGATACAAACCCAAATCAACTATAGCTGTTACCTTGCACTTCAGAAATCTTGGGCCTGTATTTCCTAGTGGTCCTGATACTGACAATTTAGGACTTGCAAGAGTTACATAATCCCCCAGTTTTGCATTAAGGTTTTCTGCAAGTGTTTTTCCCAGAATAATCTCCCTTGCTTTTCCGTCCTTGAATGAAAAATTTCCTTGTATTCCCCCTTCGTTAAGGTTAAGGATTTTAAGTTCCTCTTTTGCATCAATACCTCTCAGGAGAGTTCCAGTTACTTCTCCATCCTTTATTATTAAGACTTCCTGGGAAATGAAAGGTGCAATAACCTTGATTCCCTTCAGATTCCTGATTTTTTCTGAGACTTCAGAGGGATTTTCTATGAAATCTGCCTGAAACTTGAAAACAGCAATATGTCCCTGTACATCAAGTATCCTTTTCTTGAGTTCCTCATCAAATCCCTGCATTATTCCAAGAACAAGCACAAGAGTAAAAACCCCCAGGAATACTCCAATGAATGAGATTATTGAAACGAGTAAACTGGAACTTTTGAATGTACTGAAGAAAAAGCGTTTTATCAAAAAAACTATAAACCGCATTATTTTTTACCACAGCATTTCTTATACTTTTTCCCACTTCCACATGGGCATGGGTCATTTGGCTTGATCTTTGGCTGTGTCCTTTTATACGTAATGCCTTTTGGTTTTTCTTTCTGAACTTCTTCTTCTCGTCTTGACTCATATCCTTCTTCAGATTCCTCCTCGGGAACAGGAAGAGATGCTGATGCATCAGGATGGAAGGCTTGAATATGACTTACTTTAGGTGTTTCTTCAGGAATTTCCTCCTTGAACTCAAATCTTTGTAAATGAGTTGTAACTTCTTTTGCTATTTCTATCTCAAGATTCTGGAAAAGTTCGAATGCCTCTTTCTTGTATTCCTGAAGAGGGTCTGACTGGCCATATGCCCTGAGATTTATTCCTTCCCTTAAGTCATCAAGGGTATATAGATGCTGCCTCCAATGCTCATCAATCACCATGAGTATAATATGTGATTCCATAAGCCGTCTCAGATTATCTGGAGCATTCTCCAGTTTTCTTCCGTATGCCAGATTGATTGCTTCCAGAGTGTTTTCCAATACTGCATCATAACTTGCTGTTGAAGAGTCATTGATATCTATGCTAAGATAGATTCCAAAAAAACGAGCCAGTTCTCCAGAAAGCTTTTGATAGTCTTTTTCTGTAGCAAGTTTTTCTCCCATCAATATACTGCTTACCACTGATTCTACTGCAGTCTTTCTGAAATTATCTATCTCAGATTGAAGGTTTTCCCTGAAAACAGCTTTCCTTCTAATAGCATAAATCACTTCTCTCTGCTTGTTCATTACATCATCATATTCAAGAAGATGCTTTCTTATTTCGAAATGATGAGCTTCAACTCTTTTCTGTGAATTATCTATAGCTTTTGTCAGCCAGGGATGCATCATGGGACCATCCTCATCAGTTCCTATCCTGTCCATTATGGTTGCCATTTTGCTGCTGCCAAATATCCTCATCAAGTCATCTTCGAGAGACAGGAAGAAACGGCTTGATCCCGGATCTCCTTGCCTTCCAGATCGTCCCCTTAGTTGTCTGTCTATACGTCTTGCTTCATGTCTTTCAGTACCAATAATGTGAAGACCACATGGTATATCTTCAGAGCATGCTTTCAAGGAATTTTCATGAAAGCATTCCTGGCATGCCTTATTTCCAAATTCATCCCTGCTTCTGCAAATTATGCAGCATTTAACTTCACCCTTATCAGAGATGCATCTTACTACATCTTTGCCTAGCCTGATATCAGTTCCTCTACCAGCCATATTAGTTGCTATTGTTACTGCTCCTTTTTGACCAGCTTTGGCAACTATTTCTGCTTCTCTCTGATGATATCTTGCATTCAGAACTTCATGTTGTACTCCCCTTATTTTAAGCATTCTGGACAATTTTTCAGAGACAGCAACAGACACAGTACCAACAAGCACAGGTTGTCCTATCTCGTTGCATCTAATAACTTCATCAATTATATATTTATACTTCTCTGCTTTGGTCCTGTAAATCTGGTCGTCATAATCGATTCTTCTAACTGGTTCATTGGTTGGAATAACAATTACATCAAGCTTATAGATTTCATTGAATTCAAGAGCTTCTGTTTCAGCAGTTCCAGTCATTCCTGCAAGTTTGTCATACATTCTGAAATAATTCTGAATGGTTATTGTTGCAAGCGTCTGGGTTTCCTTCTCTATAACTACATTTTCCTTGGCTTGAAGTGCTTGATGGAGCCCATCTGAATATCTTCTAGATGGTTGTAATCTTCCAGTAAACTCATCAACAATCACTACCTGATTGTTCTGCACGACATAAGATACATCTTTTTCAAATAAGGTATATGCTTTCAGGAGCTGGTTGACATTATGCAATTTCTCGGTCTGTGACATATAGGATTTCTGGAATGTATCAAGCTGTATTGCTTTTTCCTTATCAGGGATATCAGTATTTTCCATTATTTTTCTTGATTCAACATCATGATCAGGAAGAACAAGTATATTTCCTGCAAAGCTTTCTACGAATTCATGACCCTTCTCAGTTATTTCAACTGAATTATGTCTTTCTTCAACAATATAAAGAAGATCTTTGGCAAGGAATTTGTACAGTAATTTATCTCTCATCAGGGAACTTTCGTAATCTTCCACTCTCTTGAAAGTCTTCTCATCTGATTTCAGAAGTTTCTGAAGCCTTTTTGATTTGGGAGCTCCTTTCACTGCCTTTAAAAGATTTGCTGCAACAAGTCGTTCCCATACTTCAGTAAGCCAGTTATTGAAAGCTCTTTCGCTCTTATTTACTATCTCATCATCAAATGCGGTATATAGCAAGTCTGATATGTCAGCATTAATAATCCTGTCATTCTTGAAATCAGGATTATCATCATCAGTTTTCCAGGCTTTAAGCCAGTTATCTAATTCATGTTTAACTCTTTCCAGGTTTTCCCTGCTTTTTTCAGGAGAAATATCGAGTATGTCTTTTGACTTGAAGTAATTTACTGTGAATTCGTCACCTTTGAACAATTTAAGGAGAAGTTCAGCCTTGATATCTAGCCTGTCAAATCCTTCCCAGTCAGGGACAACTTCACCCTCTTCTTCGTCTACAGGAGCAATAGAGGCAAGACTCAGTAATTTATCCACCCTGTCCAGGAAAATGGTTACTTTTTCGTTTTGCTCCTTATAAAGCCTTGATATTATTGGTTTTATCTTGTTATATTGATCCTCAGGTGCATTCTGCTCAACTTCACCGCTAATTATGAGAGGTGTTCTTGCTTCATCAATAAGAATGCTATCTACTTCATCAATAATTGCAAAATCGTGACTTGTCTGTACAACGTCTTCAGGGGCAAATGCCATATTGTCTCTTAGATAATCAAAACCGAATTCACTGTTAGTTCCATAAACAACATCGCATGCATACTGATATTGTCTTTCATTAGAACGCATTTCACCTTGTATGCACCCAACAGTCAGTCCCAGGTATTTCAATACTGAACCTACCCATGCAGCATCACGTCTTGCAAGATAATCATTAACTGTAATTATATGGACATGCCTTTCTTCAGGGAGAGCATTAAGATAAGTGGGAAGTGTTGCTACTAATGTCTTGCCTTCACCTGTCTTCATTTCAGCTATTTTTCCTTGATGAAGTACAATTCCACCAATAAGCTGCACATCAAATGGAATCATGTCCCAGACTACTGTTTGACCTGTTACTTCAATCTCAGTGCCATACATCTGAAAACATGCAGCTTTTACGGTAGCAAATGCTTCTTCCAGTATGTCATCTAATGTTTCTCCTTGCTTTAGTCTATCACGGAATTCTTCTGTTTTAGCTTTAAGCTGTTCTGGCGGGAGATCCTTGAAATCCTCATAAAGTCTGTTTATTTCCTGAACAAATGGTTTCAGTTTGGTAATCTCCCTTTCATTCCTGTTAGGGAAAATCTTTCCTAACCATTCTTTTATTCTCTGCATATTATTCCTTATCTTGATTCTTTATTTCCAATTCTTCCTTAATCTTCTCTATACTTTCCTTTATGGCTTTCATGTCTGATTTCATTATTTCCATATTCTTGCTTAGATTATTCAACCTCATTTCAAGTGAACTTAGCATCCAGAATTGAAAATGAGTGACCTTGGCCTCATTGTATAAGAAGATTGCAAGTTTTATACTCAATAGAAGTACTCCTACTTCTATTGATTCTATTTTATGCTCTATTGTCTTGAAAAAGAAAACTCCTGAGAATGCGAATAAGACTAGAATGAAAAAAATAATATTGAAAGTTTTTGAAAAACGATTTAACTTTTTTCCTCCTATGTTTCCAAGAACTTTCCTTATCTTTTCTCTCTCTTTCAGGAATTCCTGAATATTTACTTGATCCTGATCTTTGCATTCATCTGGCATAAAGACAAGTATCTGATTATGCTATTTTTAGGCAAGTCATTTTGCTGTGGTACTTGATTTCCAAAGATACTGAAACAAGGGTTTCAAGGAAATTCAACTTGATTACTACTTGCTAAAACATCTTTTTACCTGAATCAAGAAAAAGCTTGCTATATAAATGAAAAGCTGGTTCTTGAATTTGTGAAAATTTGTAAAGGAGTTGAAATGTATAATAAATTGACATTAATAGCTATTTTAGTAGCAGGAATCTGCATCAGTATTTCTGGATGCAGCTGTGGTGATGATTCAACAGATAATGGCACAGGGACGGGAACTGGTACAGGAACTGGAACAAGTACGGGTACAGGAGAAATGAACACATTTACTGATTTTACCGCTCCAGTATCATGCGTTGTTTTCAGTCCAGATGGGAAGAAAGCACTTGCCGGAAGTGATGACACTTCATTAAGATATTACGATCTTGTCGAGGGAAAGTGCCTGATGACATTCTCAGGGCATACTGATTATGTGAATAGCGTCTGTATAACTCCTGATGGAAATTATGCAGTGAGCTCCGGCAAGGATATGACAATCAGATACTGGAAAATTGCGGATGGAAAGCTTATACGAACCATGACTGGTCATGAGAATACAGTTATTTCTATTGCCCTGTCTCCAGATGGTTTATATGTTCTATCCGGAAGCCAGGACAAATTGGTTAAATACTGGAAATTATCTGCTGGGCAATGTATCTTGACTTACAAAGATGAAAGTGGTCCTGTGAATTCGGTTGATGTAAGCCATGATGGTTATTATTCACTTGTTGCCAGGGGAACAAATTTCTATTTGCATAAAACTGTTGATGGTTCAAAAATAAGGGATTACAAGGGTCATAATGACAAAATAACGTGCGTAAAGTTCAGTCATGATGGAAAGTATGCAGTTTCATGCGGAATGGATGGAGGAGTAAGATACTGGAGGATTGATGATGCAGTATGTCTCCATATAATGGATGATCATCAAGGAGGAGTATTAGGTGTTGAAATAAGCTCTGATGGCAAGAGAATTCTATCAGGGAGTTATGACAATACTCTTAAATACTGGGATACTGATGGCAGTTTGATAAGAACTTTCACTGAACATACAAGTGAGGTTAATGCAGTTGATATAAGTCCAGATAATCAGTTTGCTCTTTCTGGTGGAAAAGATGACAAATTGATATACTGGAAGCTTTATTGATTTTTGAAAGGAGATATTTTTCAGGCATCTCCTTTTGCAGTCCTTTATTCTTGACTAAACACAAGCCTGTCAAGAGCCTGACTGCCTAATATTTATGGAACCTGAAACAAATTCAAACCTTGGTAAATCTCAATCTGCTAGCTGGCTGTACATTCTTCTTGGAATTTCAGGTATTGGATTATTATATACGGCTTCACAGTTTGTTGGTTTTGCAAAAGCAATTGGAATAGGTTTAACTATATACTATTACTATCCAGTACTTCTGAAATCTGAGAAAATCAAAGGCATTGTTTCTATTTTATTGGGTCTGTTATTTATTCTGATTTTCAGCAATTTTGATCCTGTTTTGTGCGCATTGTTTCTTGCTGAAACAGTAATTCCAATCATAGTATTTGAGATTGCAAGAAATTCAGCAGTATTGAAATCTTTCAATCTTTATTTTGTTGCAATACCATTCCTTCTTCTAAGCATTACATTATTTGGTTCAGATTTTCTGAAATTAGCTAATTTTCCTGAGGCAGAGAAATTGATAGAGGATCTTACGAAAGTATACAGACAGATGAATATTACAGAAAATCAGATAAATCAGCTGATTTCAGGCGTCAAGACTATATATAATTGGGTAAAGCTTTTGTTACCATCGATTTATTTCATATCAAGTTTATTTCCTGCTCTTATTGCGATTTTTCTCAGGCAGAGAAAGGAAGAAAGCATTGCTTTCAATTCATTCAGGCTTAATGATATGCTTCTTATAGCTTTGCTTGGATCAATCATAATGAGTATATGGAGTCCTTACAGGATAGGCTATAACTTGTTCATAGTTCTTGCTTTTTTATGGATGGTACAAGGTCTTGCAGTATTTTCCTTTCATATAAGAAAAAGGAATCTTTCAAGAAGCTTGTTATGGGTTTTTATTGCATTTATTATAATAGAACCGCTTCTTGCGGCATTTGTTTTCATAGTAGGCTTGTTTGATCAGTTTTTTGATTTCAGGGTAGAAAAAGAGAAGAAGGAACAAGGATAGAATTGGAATTCATTAATGCTTTTGAATTAGCTGGAAAAGTAAAGAGAGGTAATATTTCAGTAATAGAAATAGCTGAATTATTTAATAAGAAAGCCAAGAAGTGTCAGGAAGAATGTAATGCTTTCATTAGCTTGACACCTGATATTTGCATCAAGCAGGCTGAAAGAATAGATGAGAAAATCAGGAAAAATGAACCACTAGGGTTGCTTGCAGGAGTTCCTTTGGCAGTGAAAGACAATATTGCAGTTGAAGGAGTTAGGCTTAGCTGCGCAAGCAGAATCTTGAAGGATTTTATAAGCCCGTATAATGCAACTGTAATAGACAGGATTATCAGAGAAGATGCTCTGATAATAGGCAAAACAAACCTTGATGAATTTGCAATGGGTTCAAGTACGGAATATTCATCTTTTGGATATACTAAAAATCCTCTTGATTTATCAAGAGTGCCGGGTGGTTCTTCAGGAGGAAGTGCAGCAGCAGTTTCTTATGGGGCATCATTGCTTGCACTGGGTTCTGATACCGGAGGTTCAATAAGGCAGCCTGCAGCTTTCTGTGGAATAATAGGGCTTAAACCCACTTATGGACTTGTATCAAGATACGGTCTTGTGGCATTTGCATCATCCCTTGATCAGATTGGTCCTTTTGGAAAAAACGTCATAGATATTGCACTTCTTTTGACTGTAATTCAGGGAAGGGATACAAAGGATTCAACAAGTTCAACTGTTATACCTGAATATCCTTCGAATTTTCTGGAATGGATTGCAGGAAAGGAAAAAAATAAATTCAATCCAGGAATCAGGAAATGGAGGATTGGAATACCTAATGAGTACTTACAGGAAGGAATAGAAGAATCAATCAGGAAGATATTTGATTCTTATACAAAAAAATTATCTGGATATGAAATAGAATTTGTCAATATTTCTCTTCCCCTTACACAATATGGGATATCTGCATATTATATTGTTGCAACTGCTGAAGCATCTTCAAATCTTGCCCGTTATGATGGAATAAGATATGGAACAATAACTAAAGACGCTAAAAACATGATGGAAGTATTCACCAGGACAAGAACAGAAGGTTTCGGGGAGGAAGTTAAACGCAGGATCATGCTTGGAACTTATGTCTTGAAATCAGGTTATTATGATGCATATTATTTGAAAGCTTTGAAAATAAGAACACTTCTTAAAAGGGAGCTGGATAAAGCGTTCGAATCATGTGATTTTATATTGACACCCACAACACCATCTCTTCCTTTCAGGTTTGGTGAAAAGCTTGATGATCCAATAACAATGTATATGAGTGATATACTTACTGTTGCATCAAACTTGACAGGAATGCCAAGCATTTCAATACCTGTTAAATCTGAAAATGAAAAATTGCCTGCTGGTATTCAACTTATTGGAGAATATTTCAGTGAACCAATGCTATTATCATTTTCAAGATATCTTGAGTTAATAAATGAAGAGAGTTAAATCATGAAAGTTATTATTTTGATTTGTCTGTTATCAGCATTGATAATGGCTGAGGAAAAGTATTTTGACAGACTGGGATATGATGAGGTTAAAAACCAGTTCATAGGTAATCCCCTTGAAAAACCTCCTGCTCATGGAATATACTATAAAGTAATCTTGAATGAAATAGGCAAGATTACTGAGATATGGAGAATGGATGGAAGCAGATTATCATCCAATCAATTTGGAATTGCAAAACAGAAATTTCGATATAATGATAAAGGGCTTCCAGTGGAAAAATCATTTTATGATGATAAAGATAATCCTACAAATGGTCAGGGTGGTATACACAGAACAATAGCTCTTTATGACAAAAATGGATGGGTAATTGAAGAGGAAAACCTCAAGTCTGATGGTTCTCCGGCTCTTCCCATTGCTAGAAAAACCTTCAAATACGATGAACAGGGAAGAGTGATAGAAGAAGCATATTTCGGGCTTGAAGGAAAACCGATTCAAGGGCTTGCAAGAAGAGTTTATAAATACAATGAAAAGAACCTGATTTCAGTGTCAGGCTTTGATGGTTCAGGATTACCTTATGCAGATAAATATGGCATAATAACAGTTTTCTGGACATATGATAAGGATGGCAGGAGGACTGAGGAAGGATATCTCGGAACCGGAGACAAGCCAATTTTAAATCCATTTGGATTTGCGAAATTCCAGGTTGTTTATGATAGTCAGGGAAGAATGATTGAAAAGAAATTCCTTGATGGGAACAACAATCTTATAAATAATAAGGATGGAATAGCAAAAATCAAGCGGTTATATGATGAAAAAGGCAGATTGAAGGAGGTTGTTTACTACAATGCTTCTGAAATCCAGGCAAACAACAAGGAAAGGTTTTCCAAAGAGACATATGATTATATAGATGATCAGGATCATTATATATATAAATGCATAGATGCGAATGGGAAAACAATAAAGATAGAAAGACATATAGAAGACTAATGATATGAAGGAAGTTGAGAATTATTTTCTGGACTGGGAAGATTATAATTGTTTTGCTTGTGATCCAAATCATACACATGGACTTCGCATGAAATTTCTTTATGATGAGGAAACAGGGATTGTATCTTCAAAAATTGAACCCAGACCGGATCTGGAAGGATATCCCGGATTGCTTCACGGAGGTATTCAAACAACCATCTTAGATGAAGTAGGTTTCTGGGCATTAACTTCCATTACCAACAAGATTGCTGTTACTGTAAAAATAATGGTGGAATTTGTAAAACCTGTATCAGGCAGAATTCCATTAATAGCTAAAGCAAAGCTAACAAGAGAGAGGGGAAAGATAGCTTATGTAGATGCCTGGTTGGAAGAAAGCAGCGGTAAAGTACTATCAAAAGCAGAAATTGTATATTTTATCACTTCAAAGGACAAAATTGAAGATGCATTAAAAAGGGAGTTAGACAATGAAAAGCCATAATTTAAAGAACATTGCCTTAGTTTTTTTGGCTAGTTTTTCCTTGATGGTTATAGAATTGGTAGCAGGAAGGGTTATTGCACGTTATCTTGGATCATCTCTGTACACATGGACTGCAGTAATTGCAGTAATTTTAGGTGGTATATCTCTTGGTAATTACCTGGGTGGAAAAATGGCTGATAAATGGGAACCCAAAAAATTTCTTGGTTATATATTTATGATAGCAGCAATACTTAGTATAACTATCCCAATAGTGAACCAGGCAATTTCAGTTATGGATATGCTTACAAAATTGCATTGGCCTATAAGGATTTTTCTTAGTGTTGTGTTTGTTTTCTTTATTCCTTCTTGTGCGCTTGGTTGCATATCTCCAATAGTCGCGAAGATGGCTTTACTGGAACAAAAAGATGAAATAGGATCAACAGTGGGAACACTATATGCATGGGGTGCTATAGGATCAATACTTGGCACTCTTTTCACAGGATATTTCCTGATAGCATGGATAGGAGTTAAAGCAGTAATAGTAATGGTTTCATTTGTACTCAGTTTGCTAGGGTTATGGGCAGGACCTAAGAGATGGATACATGGCATATTAGCTATCATATTACTTGTTGCTCTTTTTCTTTCTTTCACAACTTCAGAAAAACCTAAGCAATTAGCAAAATTCCTTCTTCTTCAAGACAGGGAAGATGGACTTTATGCACATGATTCCGCTTATTCTTTCATTCAGATTTATCCCAGAGAAAAAGATCCCCAGCTTATGGTTTTAAGACTTGATAATTTAATTCATTCATATTGTCACCCAAAAAATCCTGATCATCTGGAATATGATTATGAACAGCTTTACGCTGCAATCACAAAACGGGTAGTCAAAGACAAGAAAAACGCTCGTTTCATGTTCATAGGAGGAGGTGGATACACTTTACCTCGCTATCTAGTTCATAATTATCCAGATTCGTTTGTTTTTGTCGCAGAAATAGATCCTGTTGTTACTGACGTTTCCTATAAATATCTTGGTTTGACTGATGATCCGAGAATAGCTACTGATAACAGAGATGGCAGACTGGTTGTTGAAGAATTATGCAGAAAAGGAGTTGAGAAATTCGATTGCATTTATGCTGACGCATATAATGACTTATCAGTACCTTACCATCTCACTACTTATGAATACCTGTCAATGATTAGAAAGCTCCTTAAGGATGATGGAGTTTATCTCATAAATATTATTGACATTCAGGATAAGGGAATGTTCCTTGGGGCAACCTGTCAGACATCAAGGGCAGTTTTCCCTTATGTAAGAGTATTCGCAGAGGGAGCAAGTGGTGATCCAAAGCTTCGTGATACTTTTGTAGCCGTTGCTTCACCAAAGCCTCTGGAATTGCTTGATAATATCGGAACAAGAGATGATGATTATTGCATTGTCTGTCACGAACTTGAAAGTGACTTGATTGATAAACTCAGGGCAAAAACTGACTTTCTTGTTTTGACTGATGATTATGTTCCTGTAGATAGATTAGTATCAGGAATAATATGGGAGAGAAGAAGATAATCACGCTGCTTACATGTTTTTCTTTTAAAAGTTTATTATTTAAATAATACAAAAACCATATTATCAGTCTTTTTTTTCAAATTATTCCTTACATGGTATTATATTCTTTCTTACAATTAAGAATAAAACTTAAGAAGATAAAACTATACCTGCAATTGCCTTTAGTTCAATCTTAAAAACATTTATCCTTCTCTTATCTGCTGTTGATTAACATACATGATATTATGATTATCATTCTATTATATAAACATAAGAAGCTGAGAGAGAAAATTATTACTACTAAGCATAGCAGAAAAAGAAATATTGAATCAAATTGGTATGAATTTATTGGAGCTGGTGGGACTCGAACCCACGGCCTTTTGACTGCCAGTCAAATGCTCTAGCCAACTGAGCTACAGCCCCTTGACTTCTTTACACCGCCTTGGAATCGAACCAAGAGCCTACGGATTAAGAGTCCGTTGCTCTACCAATTGAGCTAGCGGTGCTTTTATAATGTTGCAAAAAATTATAATATTTCTCTTTTAGTCAAGCTAAATTAGTCCATTAATTGGAAATAGCAAACTCTTTTTCTGGTAATTTTGGATAGATGAAAAAAAATAAATGGGGATGCAAGAAAAGCGACTTTATAAACAATGTTTTCAAAAAACACTTCATAATTTAAAAACTTGACACTAAAAGCTTTAATAATATTTCAGGAAAATCATGACTTTGTTCACAGCAGATTTACATATTCATTCGCATTATTCAATAGCAACAAGCAAGAATTGTAATCCAGAGAATCTTTTCATTTCAGCTGCCATAAAGGGTATCAATCTTGTTGGAACAGGTGATTTCATTCATCCTAAATGGCTTGATGAATTGAAAGAGAAAATGAATGAAGATGGTTCCGGGTTGCTTTCCCTGAAAGATGAATTCAGGAAAAGTATAGAAAACAGGATTTATAAAAATTGTGATATTATACCTGGATTTGTATTAACAGCAGAAGTATCATCTATTTACAAACAAGATGGTAAGGTAAGGAAAAATCATAATATAATAATTTTCCCAGATATAAAGAGTGCAGAAAAGCTTAGCTTGAGATTGTCTTTAATAGGGAATGTAAAAAGTGATGGAAGACCTATACTTGGGATTTCTGCACATGATCTTCTTGAAATATGCCTGTCAGTAAATCAGGATGTCATATTCATTCCAGCTCATATATGGACACCGCATTTTTCTCTTTTTGGCAGCAAGACAGGATTTGACAATATTGAAGACTGTTTCAAGGATTTGACAGAATATATTCACGCTCTAGAAACCGGATTAAGTTCTGATCCAGAAATGAACTGGCATGTTTCTGCACTGGATGATTATTTTCTTGTTTCAAATAGTGATGCACATTCTCCAGAGAATCTTGCAAGAGAAGCTAATATTTTTAATTGTGATCTGTCATTTCAAGGCATATCAGATTGTCTTAAAAACAAGAATCCCGATGGATTTCTTGGAACTCTGGAGTTTTTTCCTGAAGAAGGTAAATATCATCTTGATGGCCACAGGAAATGTGATATTTGCCTTAATCCATCAGAAACAGAAGCAATGGGATCTTTATGCCCAAGATGCAATAAACCAGTTACTGTTGGAGTGCTTAGCAGAATATTTGAGTTATCAGACAGACAAGAAGCATACAAGGGACCTAAGGCAAGGGATTTTAAATATATAGTCCCACTTAAAGAGATAATATCTGATTGCCTGGATGTGAATTCGAAATGCAGGAAAGTTGATGAAATATATCATATGCTTATATCAAGGCTGGGAAACGAACTCAGTATACTGCACGAGATCCCATTAGAAGATATAAGGAGTTCTGGTGGAGAAGTACTTGAAGAAGCAATCAGGAGATTGAGACTTAATAAGGTGATTTTAAAAGCTGGATATGACGGAGTTTATGGAAAAATACAATTTTTTGAAAAGAATGAAATTAAAGACAGGGGAAATCAGTTATTCAATATTGTAAAGGAACTAGATAAAAAAAGACAAAAGGAAAATAAACCAATAACTCCAATAAGGAAAAAGGAAAAATCTTATTCATTAAGCGAGAGTGTTTTAAATAATGAACAGGAGAAAGCTGTTTTATCAGCAAGTTCATTGACAGCAGTAATTGCAGGTCCAGGTACAGGAAAAACTTTCACTTTGATTGAGAAAATCAATCATGAAATATCAAATAATAATACAAAACAGGAAGAAATAGTCTGTTTCACTTTTACGAGAAAAGCTGCACTTGAACTTAAGAAAAGATTAAAGGGAATGTCTCTTGGCAAAGTGAAGGCAGATACAATGCATGCAATAGCACTTGATTATCTGACTGAATTTTCAATGAAAATAAATCTAATAGACTATCATGAATCATTGAGAATAATAAAAAAGCATCTAATTGATAATGATATAAAAGTGAAAGCTGAAAAATATCTTTCTTACATTTCCCTGAGGAAAAATGGACTAGAAGCAGAAAAAGGAAAAAGACCTGGATATGCAGAGAATGTATATGAATACTATCGGAAAATGCTTCTAAAATGGGATTTGCTGGACTATGATGATCTGTTATTGAAATTCAGAGATACTCTTCTTGAAGGATTCAAGAATAGATATAAGCTTATACTTGTTGATGAGTTTCAGGATCTTAACAGAATACAGATTGAAATAGTGAAGCTGCTTTGGGAAAAGAAAAAAAGCAAGCTTTTTGTTATTGGAGATCCTGATCAGTCAATTTATGGTTTCAGAGGTTCAAACGCCAGGCTTTTTACTGAGTTCATAGAAAACTATAAAAACGATGCATCCGTTTTCAAGCTAAAGAGAAATTACAGATCAAGTCAGAATATAATCTCTGCTGCAAACTGTGTTATAATGAATAATCCAGATATGCTGAGGAATATTACTGAATCTGCAGAAAGTGCTGATAAACCTGGATATCATGTATTTCCAACTTCAAGATCATCAGCAATTTTTGTGGCACATGAAATCCAGAATGGTATTGGTGGTATTTCGATGCTTGCATCTGATGGTATAGGAAGAGAAGTGACTGGTGGAGGCAAGTCTTTTTCTGATTATGCAGTTTTATGCAGGACAAACAAAGAATTAAATGATTTCGCTCAGAGCTTGTCATATGAGAGAATTCCATATAGAATATTGACAAACTCAGATTTTCTTGAAGATGAAAATGTAATCGATATTCTCTTTATTTTGAAAGCTGCAGTCTATGAGAATACTGATTTTTATGTTGAGATGGTTACTCAAAATGGAATTAATTCAGTAGATAAAACTGATAGCAAAGTTATCCTTGAAGTAGTTGAAAGAATAAAATTGCTGATCCGGAAAGAATGCCTGAAAAACATAATCATGGAAGTAATAAAATCATGTAATATTGAAATAAATGAAAAAGTCAAACAGCTTCTTTATCTTTGTGATGATTTGGATGATATAAAAGATTTACTGATAACTCTTGGAAGAAATATTTCAGGAGATGCAGAAATTGCATATACTCAAGAAGCTGTTTCTCTTCTGACAATGCATGCTGCTAAAGGGCTGGAGTTTGATACAGTATTTATAGCAAATTTTCAGGAAGGTACTATTCCTTTTTACAATGATTTTCATGAATGTGATTTGGAAGAAGAAAGAAGATTGTTTTATGTTGCAATGACAAGAGCAAGGAGAGATCTTAACTTGTTGTATTGTAAAAGTAAAGAGGGATCATTTACGCTTCCCTCAAGATTCAAGGATGAGATTCCTGTTGATTTAATTAACGTTTTCCAGAAATCTATCCTAAGAAAAGCTAAACAAATAGATTTGCTTTAAGGAAGTGATAATATGAAAAAAGCTGTCTTTTTTTACTCATGGAAGGGTTTCACCAGAAAAGTTGCTGAAGTCATTGGAGAAAAAATGAGTGCAGATCTCATCGAGATAAGGGAAGCGAGAGAAAGAAAGGGAATCAGAGGTTTTCTGGGAGGTATACTGGAAGCTGTAAGAAAGAAGCATATCAATATAGTATTTCCCATGCAGAAACCAGAAGAGTATGATATAGTCTTTCTTATGACCCCTATCTGGGCAGGAAATCCTTCTCCTGCGATAAGGACTTTTGTCGAAAAAACGAACTGGGCTGATAAAAAAACTGTCGTTGTTGTTACTCAGGGAGCAGGTGGAAATAGTTATACAGAGAAAATAAAACTTTTCATGGAGAACAATCAGGCTAATGTATTGTCAGGAATCTATTTCAGGGATAAAACACCTGAAGATGCAATCAGGGAAAAGATTGATGAATTAAAAAGAGGGATCAAGGATTTGGGTGATTAATAATGAAATTCTCTAAATATCAGGCAATAGGGAATGATTTCATAATGGTGACAGATACGATTGCAAAGGGGCATTCAGAGACAATAAGAAAACTATGCGACAGACACTTTGGAATAGGTTCAGATGGATTGATTATTGCTGAAGAAAGCAGGAATAAGGAAGCTCATCTGTTCATGGATTATTACAACTCTGATGGAAGTGTTGCAGAAATGTGTGGAAACGGGATAAGATGCCTTGCAAAATATGCTTATGAAGAGCTATGTTTGAAGACGAATCCTCTTGTCATTGATACAAGGAATGGTGTTAAATATTGTGAGCTTGAAGTTGTTGATGATGAAGTGAGAAAAATAAAAGTCAACATGGGAAAAGCATCATTCAATCCAGAAGATCTTCCAGCTTTTTATTCGAATCAGCGAATAAACAGCAAGGAGGTTTTTAATGGAGAAGAACTGGTTTTCACACTTGTATCTGTTGGAAATCCTCATATAGTAATTTTTACAAAGAACCTGAGTGATAAATTCATATGCAAAATGGGACCTTTTCTTGAATTTCATGAGAAGTTCCCAAATAGAATTAATGTTAATTTTGCTGAAGTTATAGACAGAAGCAATATAAATCTGAGAGTCTGGGAAAGAGGATGTGGAGAGACTCTTGCTTGTGGAACAGGAGCGACAGCCAGTTTTGCAGCTTTATTAAAAAGTGGTCTTATTGACCAGAGCTGTAAAATAAACCTCAGAGGAGGTTCCCTGCTATTTGAAAAGGATATTGATGATAATTTGATTATGATTGGTTCGGCAGAAAAGGTGTATGATGGAGAAATAGGAGACAGTTTCCATGAAGCTTTCATCAAGACTGAATAAGTTTCCAGTATATCTATTTGCTGAGATAGACAGAAAAATCTCTGAAATGAGATCAAGAGGAATTAAAGTGATATCATTCGGAATAGGAGACCCTGACTTGCCAACACCAAGTGGTATAGTAACGGAATTGAATGAAAAGGCATCTGATCCTCTAAACCACCGTTATCCAAGCTATTTTGGAATGGATGAATTCAGGGAAGCAGCTTCAAGATATCTTGCAAAAAGGTATAATGTAAAGTGTTGCAGCGAAGACATACTTGCTTTGATAGGAAGCAAGGAAGGTATTGCTCATATTTCGCTGGCTTATCTTGATAGTTCTGACATTGTACTCGTACCATCACCGGGATATCCAGTTTATTATACAGGAACAATAATAGCAGACGGAATTCCTTTTCTGTTACCGCTAAAAGAGGAGAATGGTTTCCTGCCTGATTTATCATCAATTCCTTCGGATGTTGCAAGGAAAGCAAAAATTTTTTTCATAAACTACCCCAATAATCCAACTGGAGCTTTTGCAAATGAGAATTTCAGAATTGAGATTATTGATTTCTGCAGGAAAAACGATATTCTGCTTTGTTCGGATATGGCTTATGGTGAAGTATACTTTGGAAAAAAACCATTTTCATTCCTTTCAGAAAGCGGAGATAACAACAATATACTTGAATTTCACAGCCTCTCGAAACCATTCAACATGACAGGATGGCGCATAGGATTCGCTGCTGGTGACAAAGAAGCAATTGATGCTCTGGGAAAAATAAAGACAAATATTGATTCTGGAGTTTTCCAGGCTATACAATATGCTGGAATTCATGCTCTTGAAAATGAATTGGATATGCCATCAAGGTTTGCTATTATATATAAAAAGCGAATGGAAAAAGTCAGGGAAGGATTCAAGTATCTTGGATTGGATTTGAGAATTCCAGACGGAACTTTCTATTTCTGGTCTAGGGTTCCTGAAGGATTTTCTTCAGCCTCATTTGCTGACTTCATGCTTGATAAGTATGCTGTGGTTGTCACTCCTGGAAGCGGTTTCGGTGAATATGGAGAAGGATTTTTCAGGATATCTACAACTTTACCTGATTCTGATATAGAAGAAGCTACAGAGAGATTCAGGAAAAAAGGAGGATAATATGTTTGGAAGAATTGTAACAGCTATGGTAACACCATTTAAGGAAGATTTATCACTCGATTTGCAAAGGGCAAGAGAACTTGTAGATAAATTGATAGAAGATGGCACTGATACTGTTTTGGTTGGTGGTACTACTGGGGAATCTCCAACACTGTCTCATGAAGAGAAACTGGAGCTTTATGAAGCAGTAATCAAGCATGCTAATAACAGGGTAAAAGTGATGTGTGGCGCAGGTTCTTACAATACAAAAGAGACGGCAGAGTTTGCAAAGGAAATAAGCACTTTGAAACCTGATGCCCTACTGATTGTTTCTCCATATTATAACAAACCACCTCAGGAAGGATTGTATCAGCACTTCAGGTTTATTGCAGAAAGCACAGATCTTCCGATAATGATGTATAATATACCTGGAAGATGCAGTGTCAATATGCTTCCTGATACTGTTTCAAGGCTTTCGGAAATAGATAGTATCGTGGCTCTTAAAGAAGCAGCTGGCAGTGTTGAACAATGCTCAGAAATGGTAAGGGCAACAAGAGGTGATTTTCTTGTTTATAGCGGTGATGATGGATTGACGATTCCATTTTTAAGCGTAGGTGCAGTTGGAGTTGTAAGTGTCCTGAGTAATATCTATGGGAAGAGATTCAAAGAAACTATAATGAAATTTGTGGAAGGCAAGACAGAGGAAGCAGTAAAGATGAATTTGTCTCTTCAGGCTCTTATAAAAGGATTATTTTTTACAACAAGCCCGATTCCTGTTAAATATATGCTTAAGTTCATGGGATTTGATTGCGGTGGTGTCAGATTACCTTTAGTCGCTCCTGATAAGGCTACTGAAGAAAAAATTAAGAAGGTTTTAAAAGATTACGCCTTGATTTGATTTTTCCAATTGACAAGAAGTTATGAATTCTTAAGTCATAAGCTGAAATAACTTCAAAGAGGGAGTTTGATTATGCAAAAATGTATTTTTATAATTACGATCTTTTTGGTTACCGCTTCACTTTTTGCAATAAAATGCCCGAACTGTAATCATGAAAATCCTGATGATAGCGACTTTTGTACTGAATGTGGAGCAAGATTAAGATTTACACTGGAAGTAAGGAGCAATCCATCAGGAGCTTCTTTCTATCTGGACAATATTTTCAGAGGAACAACTCCATTTTCAATTGATAATCTAATGTATGGGAAATCTTTTGTAATAAGGCTTGAGAAAAATGGTTTTGAAACATATAAGACAACATGGACAGCAAAAATTGGTATAAGTCCTGATGTACAGGAGATTACTCTCAAACCGGCGAGCGGGACAGTGGTTTATGAAATAGGTTCTGAACCAACTGGTGCTACATTATATATTGCTAGAATTAAAATTGGAGATACTCCTCTGCAAGGAACACATTCACCAGGAACCTTTGAAATGAAATTAGAGAAAAAAGGTTATGATACTCTCAAGCAGGATATTACCTTGAGTTCCGATGCTTCCAATAAATTCAATTTCAATCTTGAACGAACGATGAAGAAAGATAATCCTAAAAGCAGAAGAATTTTGAGATATGCTTCTGTAGGATTTGGTGCATTAGGAATAGGCTCTTATATAATAACCATGAACAAGTATAATGAATACAAGGATAACAGAGATCCTGATAAGATGGATGATTTATATGACAAGGCAAACACTTTTGAGGGAATTTCTCTTGGATTACTTGGTGCTGGTGCAGTATGTCTTGGATTGAGTTTTGCCTTTTGAAATAAATTGAATGATTCGAAAAAGGGATCATTCAAGATCCCTTTTTTTATTTTATTGAAACCATTTTCTTGCAGATCTTGACATTACCTGCTTTCATCAGACAGAAAAAGATACCTGTTGTTTTTGCAGTCCATTTCAGAGCATAATCTCCAGCTTTCTTGCTTTCATTGCTTATGACAGCGATTTCTCTTCCTTTTATATCATGAATACTTATAGTAACAAAACATGTGCTTTTTATGCTATAGTTAATATAAGTTGAATTCCTGAAAGGATTTGGAGAAATGAATAAAGAGCACTTTGCGGGGACAATTGATGTTTTCTCTTCTAGGTTTATGCCATATGTAGCAATAGTGAAATCAGTATCACTCATGTCAGAATCAGCACCATCAGAAATCATGAATCTGCAATGCTCCGATGGAGTGTTGGGAATTGTCCAGTCATAGTAATTTTCATCAGGAATTCTCACTGCTAACTGAATCCATGAATTCCCTGAATCCGTTGAATAGTAGAGATCCAAATAATCAGCATAACTTCCCTGACTTGTCCATCTGCAAGTGCATGTATCACCTACATATAATACTTCTGTTCCATTAGGATAGATTACTGTATATGTTGCAGGTTTGTCAACATCTGAATTGATTGTACTGTTTATTATGCTTACTGACTTGATTATTTCAAAATTGAATTGTGCATGCATTACAGTGCTGAAAAAAAGGACTATTACTAATGCATACTTCATATTCAACCTCCTTTTGTTATTGAATCCCTTCTATCTGCACAAAGTCATTCTTCTAATCAATATCATGTCATTAGCTTTGAATCTGCAAATATATACTCCTGGAGATAATCCTGTAGGATTCCAAATATAGTTATATGTTCCAGGCTTTGCAGTTCCTTCTTTTATAACTGAAACTTCTCTTCCAGTCAGATCGAAGATTTTTATTGAGGTACTGCAGAAATCTTTCACAGTATATGTTATTTTGGTTGAAGTTGAGAAAGGATTCGGGGAATTTGAAATAGATAATTGGTATGGAATTCTGCTTTTGTTACTTGCATATTTAAATCCTTCCCGACCAACTGAAAAATCATCATTACTTGTATCTCCACCTGTTGTTGAGGTATCTGAATAGTCTTTTACCTTTACTCTGTAATGATCTCCTCTTTCACTAATAGATAAGATATACGATCCATCATCAGGTTCTCTAGTAGCCAATTGCGTCCAGGTATTTCCTGAATCAGATGACAGATAAATATTAACATAATCAGTATAATTACCTTCAGAAGTCCACCTCATATTTATAGCCTCCCCAAGATCATAATTCTCACCACCATTTGGTTCAATAATAGTGAAAGTATCTGAAGTATCCATTTCATCCGAATCACTACATATCAGACTGTTGATTAAATGGACTGAACTGACAGGTTTTTCTGTTGTTTTTGCTGCTGCAAAGGAAAACAGAATTGATAACACAACAAGAAACACTAGAATTTTCATCATAAACCTCCTGTTATTTTATTTCTTTATCGAGATATTAAAGCAGGAATTTCTTGTAAAGAACTTTATGATTCTGTTATTTTCTTAATATCAAAAAAAAGGATCGCTAATAAGCGATCCTTTTATAGTTAAGTTAATAAAGCTGCGTTTTAGGGTATTGCCACCATTCTCCTGACCAAGGTCTCGTTTCCTGCTTTCATTATGCAGATATATGTTCCTGCTGTTTTAGCATTCCATATTATGCTGTAATTTCCAGCGTTCATAGTTCCATTCTTTACAGTAGCGATTTCTCTACCTGTAAGATCAAAGATCTTGATTGATACATTGCATGGATTCTTGACACTGTAAGCAATTCTTGTAGCACTCTTGAATGGATTTGGTGAGTTGCTCAAGCTGAAGCAAAGAGGTACATTAGTTGCTGTCTTTGCATACTTAAAGCCGCCTGTCGCAATTGTGAAGTTAGCATCACTTGTATCGCCACCGGTTGTTGTGGTGTCATTGTAATCCTTGACTTTGAAACGGCAATTTTCTGATGGTGTATTGGGGACTGTCCAATCATATGAACCATCATCAGCTTCTCTTGTTGCAATCTGAATCCAGTCAGTTCCTGAATTAGTTGAATAATAAAGGTTTACATAATCAGTATAGGTACCTTCGCTTCTCCATGTGCAGGTATAAGTCTGTCCTACATAGAAAGTTTCTCCACCATTTGGATAAGTTACTGTGAATGTGTCTGAAGTATCCATTTGATCGCCATCTGAACGAATCAAACTATTTACGATCCTTGGGGAATTGATTAATTTTTCACCAGACTGGGCTCCCAAACTTACACAAAGTGTAAGCAGCACCAGAATAATTAATACTGTTCTCATTATTTTTTACCTCCGTTTAAATGTTTTTTACTATATTCGTTATTCTCTTCGTTTTAAATACTGCTGAAAGTAATTACTTCCAGCAGGATAAATCAATTATTTAACAATTGTCATTCTATGAACAATTGTCTTGTCACCAGCAATGAATTTGCAGATATACATTCCTGCAGCATATTTAGATGCATTCCATGTATAAATATATTCACCTGGTTTTACTGCACCGTCTTTTACGACTGCAACTTCTCTACCTGTAAGATCATAGACTTTGATAGAAACGTTGCATGCTTCCTTTACACTATAGGTAATTCTTGTTGTGCTCTTGAATGGATTTGGTGCATTGGAAATAGAATAGTTTAAAGGAACATGAGAAGCACTAGTATAACTATTGAAACCAATAGTTGTAATTGTGAAGTTGTTATCACTAGTATCTCCATGTTCACCAGTGTCATTGACATCTTTTACCTTTACGCGGCAGTTCACTGATGGAGTGTTTGGAACTGTCCATGAATACTGTCCGTTATCAGGAACATTGCTTGCAATGTTCAACCAGGAAGCTCCTGAGTCAGTTGAATAAAAAAGATTGACATTGGAAGTATATGATCCTTCAGATGACCAGCGGATAGCGTAGGTAGAATCAACATAGAAAGTTTCTCCACCATTAGGATAAATAATAGTAAAAGTATCAGAAGTATCCATTTCATCAGACTTACTATTAATCAAGCTATTAAGAAGTCTTGGATTAGCTGGTAGAGATTTGCTTTGAATGACACGGTTCTGCGCTCCTAGACTTGCGCAAAAAGCAAGTAACGCAAGAACAATAATAAATGTTCTCATAGGTTTTTACCTCCTATTAAAAGATTATTGAATTTTGCATAATAAAATTAAAATAGTTTTTTTCGTCAAGAAAAAAAAAATGTGGATAAGTTTTTTAATTAATATTGGCTGCATCAACCACCAAATTTCTTCCGTTGTGCTTGGCAAAATATAAAGCCGCATCAACTCTTTCAAGCAAAGTATGCAAGTCATTTGCGTCAATTGGAATAGAAGCAACTCCTATACTTGCAGTTATTTTTCCCAAAGGTTGCTGCTCCCTGTACAAGAAAGGATGGTTTTCTATAAGCTGTCTTATTCTTTCTGCAGTCTTAAGTGCATCTTTTTTATCCGTTTCAGGAAGGACAAGCATGAATTCCTCTCCACCAAATCTTGCGGTACAATCTATTTCACTTCTTGAAGCATTAAGAAGAATTTTTGCTACTCCTTTCAGAATTTCATCACCCTGGAAATGACCATGAGTATCGTTATAATTCTTGAAATTGTCTATATCCAGCATAATAAGAGACATATCTCTTCCATATCTTCTGCTTCTGTTGAATTCCTTTTGCAGTACTTCATTCAAATATCTTCTATTATGTATAGAGGTTAATTCATCAGTAACAGAAAGATCTTGTGCTTGCTTGAGTAAAGAGGCATTTGTATAAGCTATTGAAATCAGGTTGCCTATTGATGTAAACAACTCGAAATTATCATTAGAATAAGGAATCTTTGCTCTTCGTTGAATATCAAATACCCCAACAACCTTGTCATTCACTTTTATTGGAACCGACATTTCGGATATTATATCCTCATCGCCAATATAACTATATTCCTTCTGTACATTATTGCTTATCTTTGCTCTTCCTTCCCTGAAAGCAACTGCTGTAATGCAATTTGAAGATGGATCTATGGATACGAATCTCTTGTAATAATCTATACGGTCCCTTTC
Organism: Candidatus Coatesiibacteriota bacterium; assembly: GCA_016927185.1. GTDB lineage: Bacteria > JAFGND01 > JAFGND01 > JAFGND01 > JAFGND01 > JAFGND01. The sequence goes on along the minus strand of JAFGND010000034.1, from coordinate 22,779 downwards.
TGAACAAGTTGTTATAAGGAGTGCGTTTTCCAGTTCATTGTAAAAAAGCACTGAACAGAAATCAGGTTCTTTAGGTTTATCTTCTTTATTGAAAAATAAAGGAAATGTTCTATTGGTTATTGTTTCCATTAGTGCATTGACTTCAGTTTTTTGAGTTATACTCTCACTTATTTGATTAAGTATTCTATATTTCTTTTCTTTTAGTTCTATTTCTTTCTTACCTTCAGTTTCTTTTGTTGTATCAATAATACTAATCACAATCCTGAATTCAGAATCGTTAATTTGAAGAAGGGAAGAATTCAAATTCATGTGAATGATTGAATTATCTTTCTTGGATTTCACTTTTCCTATTCCCTGATAATTATTCACTTTCTGCTGCATAAGATCGTCCAAAGCATTTATAAACTTGTCTTCTTGAAGCTCAATCAGATTAATCCAGTTATTTATGGATTTATTGAGAATCAATTCTTTTGAGATACCTAAAAGTTTTACAAGATAAGAATTATAAATAGTAATGTTCTTATGCTGATCCATAACGATTATCCCAGAATCAATATCTGAAATAGTCTGCTCAAAATGGAATTTTTCATTGATAAGGGCATTTCTTGTCTTTGCGTTTTCAATTGCTAATCCTGCCTGATTCACGAAAGTTGTAAACTGCTTTATGTCATCTTCCGTTATTATTTCACCACTCTGGAAATTGTCTACTCTTATTACCCCGAGAGCCTTTTCATGAATTATTATTGGAACATCTAGAAATGCGGTTGCTTTTGTACCTACTAGTTGTTCCTTCGAGATTTCAAGCTGCTTGTTTATGTTTGTAACATTAAGATGATTCTTATTTAAGATAGCTTTTACTGCTGGTTGTTTGGAATTTGCTTCTATGGGAATTTTAGTATAAATGAAATCAGAATCTGCTGTATGTCCCAGACATACTCTTCCTTCAAGCAGATTATCTTCTTCGTTTACCAATGCAATCCATATCCTGTCAAAACCAAGAAGAGTCTTTACACCAGATGCTATTTCATATAATATATGATCAAGGTCTGAAGTGGTAGTCATGGTTTCGATGATTTTGCCTATGATTTCAAGCTCATAAATTCTTTTATCCAGAAGATCATTTGATTTGCTGAGAATTTCTATTATATCTATATCTCTCTTCAAGGGGACTGGATTTTCTATGTTGAAACTGCTTACCAGTTCCTCTATCTTGTTAATAAGTGCAGCCATTTCGAATGGTTTGGTAAGATAGAAATTAGCTCCGGACAACAAACCTCTTAATCTGTCTTCTTCCTGAACCTTTGCAGTCAGCATGATAACTGGGATACTTTTAAGGTTTGGATCACCGCGTATCAATCTTAATACCTGATAACCATTCATCTTGGGCATCATTACATCAAGAAGCACTAAATCCGGATTGCTTTTATAGATTTTCTGCACGGCATCTATTCCATTATTTGCTGTTATAGTGTTAAATCCCTTGAGCTTCAGTAACATCTCTATCATCTGAACTATATAAGGATCATCATCTATGATCAGTATTGTCTTAATCTCTTTCTCGCTCATAGTAGAATCTCAATTCACCATTTTGGTAAAGATTATATAATTGTAAACTGGATTTAAACATCTGGTTTGAAGTGTCAACAACTATTTTTTCTTTATTTGTTCCAGTTAAGCTGAAAAATAATCCATCTGTTTTATTTCCTGTCAAGGAGGATATTATCTTTTGCCAGGCTTTGTCCTGAGACAGACGATTTGTATTAATGAATAATCCGATTCCTGTGTTATTCTCTTTAGATAATTCTTGTTTAAGCAGAGCATTTTCTATAGGCTTTGAAGGTGAAGTTAACTCATCCAGGCTTAGGCCGAAAGTTCCTGCATTTGAGAAAACCAATGCATTACTGGATTTATTGTAAAGAAGTATATAAGAAAGCTGCTTTTTCTTAACATCTATCCAGCTCCATACAGTTACATCTCCCTTGCTTTGAACATTTGCAGCTATTCTTGCTGTTCTTATATATTTCTGCCATGCAATAATAAAAGCTGGATCTGCATAAGCAAATATTGCAAACTTTGTAAGAAGTCCGAAATTATTTTTCTTGTCAAATAAATCCTGACCATTTGCAGTTATTACAAATCCTGGTTTCAAGGTTGATAAAAGATCATCAGGAAAGGGGGTATTTTTTGCAGACCATTTGAAATTTTTTACTGATTCTATGTCTTCAAGAAATTTTGTAAACAATTTGTAATTCTTTACTCCCATAAACAGATGAAAATCAAATTTATCTGGGATTCTTTTCAAGAAATCATTCCAGTTAATATCTTCAATTCCCAATTTATCAGAGAAAGGTTTGCCGTTAAGAAGTATTTCTGCTTTATCAGACTTACTCTTTGTACCATCAGAAAAGAAAAATGAAAATTCCTTGTATTCATATTCCTTCATATTTTCCAGGATGGAAGGTTGGTTTTGCTTATTGTAAAGTAGTAAACCTGATATCTCCTTGTTTTCTGAGTTATTCCAGAAGGAAGAAAATTTCACTTCGTTTTTTGCTTCGCTGTAAAACCTTCCTATTATTTCTTTCAGGAGACCAAGATCCGGAGATATAAAAAGATATTTATCCTGCCTTACCAGGAAAATCCCGTCCTTGTAATAATATTCGTCTCCTTCATCATGGAAATATAACTTGATGGAATTTTTCCATTTGTCCCAGCATTGAGATATCTGGTTATCCTTATCTATAAAAAGTATACCAGGACCTCTTCCGGAAATCCTGAACATATACATTGGAACTGCAGGTAAGGGATCTATCCATTCTACGAATTTTTGTACTCCTGGATAGTTTCTTATTAAATCCTTGTATTGCATTTTGAAACTGAATGCATTATTTATAAGTATTACATATCTTAATCCAGGTCCAAGTAAATATTCAATCTGCTGGTTTTCATTTTTCGAGATAAATATTTTTCTTGAAGGTTCTTTACTTCTAGTCAAGAAACATGAACAGAAAATGAAAAAAATGACAGGTAGAAATTTTTCAACTTTCATTCTTCACATATACCAATCCATATTCTTCCATTGCTTCAACTAGTTGTGCGATCTGGTTCTCTGATATAGTTATATCAATATCCAAATCCATTTCTACCTGATATTTGCTGTCATATCTCTGCCTGTATACCCAGAGAATATTGTCCCTATCAGTGCTTTGAACTTGAAAGACAAAACTTTCAAATCGAACCTTCTGTCCTGGAGATACCAATGTTATTTCTATCAGCATTTCTCTCAGGTATTCAAGGTTTTCCTCTGAGTAGTCATCAAGATTTGCTACTTTTCTGAGGAATTCCTGCTTTGCCTGGGAGATTTTCTTCAATGAATTATTGGAATCCTGGGAATAACTTCCACCATAAGTAGCCTGTCTTCGTCTATCCTGGATTTCCTTAACTTTGTAATAAGCTACTTTAGCTTGATCAAAATACCTCATCTTGTCATATACTATACCTAAATAATAGAAAGCTTTTTCAAATTCAGGATTCAGTTCGATTGCCTTTTTTAATGCCACTTCTGCTTCCCTCAGATGTTCCATCTTGTTGTATGCACATCCAAGGTAATAGTATGCTTCCAGATGATCTGGTTGTAAATGAACAACTCTTTCCAGTTCATTTATTGAATCTGCATACAGTCCTTTCCTGTAATAAAGATGCCCCAACCTGAAAGCCAGATCTACTGAATCAGGTTGCCCTTCAAGCTGCAATTTTATCTCAGCTATCTGATCATCAATAGGTCTTGAATGATCAAAGGCGAAAATTGCAGGTCTTGTTTGAATTGACTCTTCTGGTTCACTTATTGTAACAGAAGGAAGTCTATAAGTTTCTTCTTCGTATTCATCCCTTTCCTTGTGTTTAAAAACGGGTTGAGCTGGAATTATCTTTACTATATTTGAATCCTGCCTTAGAAAACTGTCTACCCTGTCCTTTACTTGCTGAGCAGTTAGTCCTTTCTCAATAAGTTCATTAAATATTTGAATGCTTATTCTTGGATCCTCGATCTGAAGCAGCGGTCTTAACTGAAATTCAGTAATATTTATTTCCGGTTGCTTGATAAGGAAATCCTGAACAGATTCTGGCAGATGAAGGAGATTCATTTTCTGGGTAATTCTTGATCTGCTGAAATCCAGCATTTTTGCCAATTCATTCCTGTTTTTTACAATGCTCCTGTTAATTATGAATTGATACCATTTTGCTTCCTGCATGGGCGTCAATGATTTCCAATCAACATCCTTAACCATTCTTAATCTTGCTATTTCCTCTTCATTGAAATTGCAAACCTTGCATTGTATGTCTGAAAGGTTCAGATGCCTGCATGCCAGAAATCTTCTTTCACCTATTATTACCATATACACTTTGTCTTCAATTTTCTGCAAAATAACAGGCTTAAACAAGCCTTTCTGTTTTATTGATTCTATAAGCTCTTCATCCAGAGTTCTTATTAAAGAGCGTCTTTCCTTGTTGATATATATGTATTCAACAGGGACGCTTTTTACAGGGAGTCTTTCTATAGTAGAGAAAAGAGATGTTTTTTTCAATTTAACCTTCTTCTGATGGCAAGATTTTTGTTATCTTACCTTCAAATTTATCTATAATTTGTTGCAAAATAAGCCATTCAGTTTTCAGGATTTCAATTCTCTTTATATTTGTTATCTCTGGAACAAGATAAATATTTTGGAGTGTTCCTGATATCCCTTCCTGTAATTTGTATGTCTTTGTGAATCTCTGTTTTGGTCTCATAATGGCTTCCTATAAATAACGTTAACACTTTGCCTGTTTCCCAGATACCAATTTTATAGTCAAGTGAAATAGCTATGCTTCCATTTTTACAATTTTCTGGATTTTTCCGTCAAATAATCATAATAAAAACAGATTTCAAGAAGGGAGATTTAGATGTTTTACATTGAAATCAAGAAATATATACTAATAATGATCCTGCTTGTTCCAGTAGGTATCTCATATGGCTGGGATAATCGCAGGGAAGGTTTTATTCTTGGTGGGGGATTTGGTCCTGGATTAACGAATTACAGAATGGAATTTGATGAAACATCTCAAAGAGAAGAAAACAAGGAACTTAAGTACAGCATCTATATGAGTTTCATTATTGGTTATGCTCCTTCAAATAAACTCCTTCTATATTTCAATGACAAAGAGAATGTTGTTAAAGCAAAAAGCGAAAATGGCGATGAGGTTTTCACTTTTGATGATTTATTGTCATTCGGGGCGAGTTATTATCTTAAGGAAAGTTCACCATCGCTATTTTTTTCAGGAGGGATAGGTTTTTCTGCATGGGAAGCAAAAGATTGCAAGGATCAGAAAGGATTCGGGGCTTTTACTGGAATCGGATATGAGTTTTCAAGGCACTGGTCAGTAGATTTATCTCTTAAATATAACAATTTGACTTCTGATACTGGAAACCCTAAATTAAAAACCCAGACCTTTTCTGTTTCTGCATCTGTAAACTTGCTTGGATTTTAGACTTCAGTTCTTGACATAACTGCTTTTATTTAGTTTGCTGGCATGAATGAAGATTTTATTATTCATTCTTCCACTATTGCTTCTTCTTTCATGCGATGATGGCAGTCCTCAGGAGAATGAAAACACTGAAAGAGAGAAGTATTTCAGATGCACTGATCCACAATTTGTGTCATTGTTTTACAATCATAGCAATGATATTCATGGAGTTTGCTTCAATAGAGATGGTAGAACAGCCATTTCAGCAAGCCTTGATTATAGCATAGTTGAATTTGATGTAAATGATGGTTCATACCGGAGGATCCTCTGGGATGATGACATGATTCATACAATAGCTCTAAGTCCAGACGGTAATTATCTACTTTCCGGAGGTGCATCTCAGAAAATGAAATACTGGGATCTGCAAACAGGTGAGTTAGTTCATGATTATCATGTACATTCAGGAAGCGTATTATCTGCTGTAATAAGCTGGAATGGAAGATATGTGTTTTCAGGCTCTACTGATACGACTGCAGTATTCTTCAGAATAGAAGATGGGAGTATCATAAAAACCTTGAAAGGTCATCAGAATGGTATTTCATGTGTTGCCATGGACTTGACAGCTAATTATACGTTAACAGGATCAGCAGATTTTAATATAAAGTACTGGAGGCTTTATGATGGAGCTTGTCTTCAGACCTTGAAAGGTCATGAACAGGTAATCAGAGGCGTAGTAATTACTTATGATGGAAAGAAAGCATATTCTGCATCAAGTGATCAGACTATAAAGGAATGGGATTTGACAAGTGGGATTTGCCTCAGGACATTTACTGGTCATACAAGAGGCGTTAGATGTATATCCTTAAGCCCTGATGGAAAGTACTTCCTGACTGGAAGCTCAGATGATCTTGTCAAATACTGGAGAATATCAGATGGTTCTTGTGTGTACACCTTCAGAGGACATAATGGCAGAGTCTGGGCACTAGATTTCAGCCTTGATGGCAAATATATAATTTCGGGAAGTGAAGATCAATCTGTCATATTATGGAGGGTTCCCTGATTCCTGATAAAAAAGTAATAAAAGAACAATCCAAATATCAAGTAACTCAGCAGGTATTGAATTATTATATTGGGTTGAGCGTGTAATGGAGAGAGATCTAGATAAGCTATATCATTGCTGAGAGGGGTAAAAATGGTAAGTATAAATTTCTCATCTATCGATTTTTGAATATCAGGCAAGAATAATCTTTGAGTGATCTGGTTTCTTACAGGGATTGTGAAAAAGACTCTCATGCTAAGTAATTGTGTAATTCCGATTAATATCAGGGCAGGTGTTTTCAGTTTTAATCTATTATCATTTAAGGATTTAGCTATCATTACTAAAACAACTGGAAGGCTGAAGTAAAACAATCTTGCTGATGCATTTCCTCCAATCCAGGATGAAAGAAAGCATATGACAATAAAAAAAAGGTAACCTTTATTGTCTTTCAGGAATTTTCTAGAAAATCCATGGTCAAACAGGATTATGAATAATACTGTTCCATAGGCAGTAAACAAGCTTAAAACAGTCCCCAATAAAGGTTTAACAAGAGCCCAGTGAATCATGACCTTTATTATTGAGAATTCTCCAGATGGAATTACCAGAAACTGCATTACAATATAAGCTGAAATACTTGATAAAAAAGGAACTATTGATCTGGTAAATGATTCCCTTTTTTGCAGATAATAGACAATTGAAACAAGAGCTATATCAAGTCCCCTGAAAAAAACAGCAATGAAACTAATAATGCTGAAATAGATGAAAATTCTGCTGCCTTTTAAATTCATAATCCAGAACAATAGAATTATGAAAAACATAGATCCAGAGTCAATGTGAGTTGGGTTGCACCAGGTCATTCTTATCGGGGAAAGATAATTCAATGCATATATAGATGTTATAGCAATTAACCATATCCTTTTCAAAGAAAATGATTTCAAAAGAAGATAAAGAACAAAAACTGATAAGACTGAGAATAGAGTATTTGCAAGAAGAAAAGTCTTCAGTAAATCACTTGTTAAGCCAGATTTAACAGATAGACCAACAATTGCAGGTATAGCAGGTCTGTAAATGAAAGGTTTCTGGCTTACAGGTCTGTGCAATTCGCTAAGACTACTGGCCATCTGATAGTAGAATTTTCCATCATTTCCCAAACCATTATCTTCTTCCAGTCTGTCTTGTGTAAGAAAACATGTAAATTCTATAAGAATCAGAACAGCTGAGATTATAACTAAATCAACAATCAGTTTTTTTTTCATTTTTGAATTTTATATATAATATTAATATGCTGCCAATCAACAAATAAAACAACATGTTCTGGAAGAAAATTTTCTTACTTGCATGATCAGCATACATATCAAGAAAACAGGCTTTACTACTCAAGGGAGTCAGGGGTGACAAAATCAAAGGTTTGTCTGCCTGCCTGGGTGGTTCCAGGGAGAATCTCGGGGCAGTTTTTATTTCTGGATTATTAACGACTTCTTCTTCAGAAGATTTTGCTACAGGTATTGGAGCAAATACCCTCATACTAAGTGACTGAGAAAAAAGGAGGAAGATTATAATGGGAGTATCCAGTTTTATCTTGTTGCCTGAGAGGATCAGCCCAAGGATGACAGCAACTACTGGCAATGCGAAGTATATTAGTCTTGTTCCTGCACTGCCTCCAATATATGATAAAAAAACAATGGTTAACAGATAAAATGAAAGAGCAATATTCTCTTTCATGAAGCTTTTAACTGTTTCTGAATCAAGAAAAAGCAGAAATATAATTGGACCAAAAGCATAAAATGGGGTAAATGCTACTTTTGAAAGAGGTTTTACGAAAATCCAGTGAATGGAAGTGTTGAATAATGAAAAACCTTCAGCCTTGAAAATAAGAAATTGAAGAATAAAGAAGCCTAGAAGGCAGGAAATCAAAGGAATAAATGCTTTTATTGATGGTATCCTGTATTTTCCGTTTGTTTTGGTGCTTTCTATTATATATACCAAAGGCAAAAGTATTATTGAAGCCATTCTTACAAATGCTCCAGCGAAAGAGGCAAGTGAAATTAAAAGCCACATATATGGCTTGTCTATCTTTATCAGTATGAGAATTCCCAGGATGAAAACCCAGGCCCCAGGATCAGTATGTGCAGGAAAACAAAACGACATTCTCAATGGAGCAAGCCAGCTGAAAATGAATAGCGATACCAGTAATAATTTCCAGAATCTCTTTATTTCCCATAGATTTAGCCATATATATAAAAGGAAAATAGATATTATTGATGCAAGGACATTAACAAACTTGAAAGCTGACAAAAGATTATCAGTTATTCCAATCCGGAAAAACATAGCTGAAATAAAAGGAATAGCAACATTGTATATAAAAGGTTTGGAAGTGAAAGGTCTATGGTATTCACTCATGTGCCTTGCCATCTGGTAATAAAAAGATCCATCATGACCTTTTCCATTGTATGATTCTATATGTTTTTGAAACAATACAGCAAAAGCAATGACTGTTATTGTTAACACTGTGATTATTAACAAGTCAACGTATAGTTCTTTTTTTCCCATCAGTTTATATATCCAAGTGACTTCAATTTCTTCAAGTGCTCCTTGTCAGTAATAACTTGACTGTATCCTTTCTTGTTCCACTCTATCAGAATCTTGTTTAATTTATCAACTAATTCCTTGTTATCCATGGATAAATCCTTTTTCTCGAATGGATCTTTCCTTATATCATATAACTCATGTTTCTTGCTACCCTCAGAATTCCATATATATTTCCATTGAGCGTCTCTATAAGCGAGATTCTCTTTCTTGAAAATTGCCTTAAGCGAAAGCGGTCCTGCTCCTGTTCCATTTATCAATGGTACAAGTGAAATCCCTTCCCTTGCCTCTTTTATTGGATCTTCAATCTTAAGTAAATCAAGTACAGTAGGGAATATATCAATAATTCTGACCAGATTATCAATCTTCCTGCTCTTTCCCTTGAATCTAGGGTCGATAATTATCAATGGAATATGTAGTGAAGTATCATAAAGATTTCTGCCATGACCATATCTTGAAGTTCTATCCATAAGTTCCTCACCATGATCTGCCACTATTACTATTATTGTTTTCTCAAAAAGCTTGTTTTTCTTGAGATAATCGAACAATCTTCCCAACTGGCTATCCATGGAAGGAATCTGCATGGCATAGAGATTCTGAAGATTTCTTTTATTTTCATCTGAAAAACCTATCTCTCCTTTATCACTGCCGTCAATAGTCAAATAAGGTGGTCTTACAATCAAATATTCCTTATCAAGATATTCCTCTTGTTTTATTCCCATAAATCTGATGTAATCCCACCAGTCTCTTGAAGGATAATATTCTGCATACTTGCTTTTCTCTGTTTCATCTGCAAAGTATGGTGCATGAGGTATCCAGTAGTGTAGCCACAAGAACCAATTATGGTTCTTGTTTCTTCCCATTGCTTCTATTGCTGAAGTTGTCAAAAGAGTATCCTGCACACTAAATCTTTTAAATTCAGGCATTTGTTTCAGATAAGATGGTGGTTGATTTTTAAACAAAAAGCCGTTAAGTATTTTATAAGGATCTTTGAGTGTAAAAGGTCCCTGGAAGTATGCAATGGTTTGATAGTTACCTGATTTCTTGAGAATTTCTGCAAGGGTTGGAAGTTTGAACTCTTCATAAGGTTTGTTGATATTAGTTCTTATCCCGTGGACTACAGGAGTCACTCCAGAAAAAAGTGAATAATGAGCGGGAGCTGTCTGGTTACTTACTGAAAAAGCGTTTGTAAATACAATACCTCTTCTTGCAAGGCTGTCAATATATGGAGTCTGTATCCATTTATGATTTGAATAGCCTAGATAGTCAAATCTTGTAGTATCAAGCGTAATAATCAGAAGATTATAATTATTTCTGCATTGCCTGAATTTCTTATATAAAAGATAACTGATTGGTATCAGAATAATCAGTATGATTAGAACTAGTTTTTTCATAGTTGTCTATGGTAAAAACCTAACATGAAAATGATTTCCATGTCCAGGTGTATGTTTTATTATAGCCTCTGAGTTTCCATTAGGATACTGGAATACCTTGTTAAGATATGTTCTGGAAACCTTTTCTTTGTCTATGGCATGCTCATAAAGAAGTTTTTGTAAAGAATCTTTCATGAAAATATACTGCACTCTGCCTTCCTTCAAAAAAGAGAAGATCAAGTGCCAGGTTTTTTCAATATCCATATTTTTTTCATTCATTTCAATGAATCCTTCTAGAGGTTTATTGGTATTTGGAACATATCCTATATCTATGTCAAGACCATTCTGATGAGATTGATGTGGAGAAAGGTATCCTCCCTCTTTACTAGAAATATGTCCAATTAATATTGGAGGAGATTTTTCAACCTTGTTTCTGTATCTTGAAAAAGCTGCAATTATTAATCTAATGGTACTTTCTGTTCCATATTCCTGTTCTGGTGTTCTTCTAATATACCATCCCTTTCTTTCAGGCAACTGGACACCACCTATAAGTTTACCATTTGATGGTGTTCCTTCTGCTCTGCTTTCATCGAAACCGATTTTCCTGTAATAAATTACTGTAACCCCTGATTTGACAGGACTTTTCAGTTTGGGATTCCATTTCTTTATGTTTTCCACACTAGTTTTAATATTTTTGGCAATTTCATCAAATTCCATTTTGGATGGAATTATATATTTCTGTTTCAGCGTCCTGTATACCTTGTTTGGAGCATAGATTATTATTTTTGTTTCTGGTTTGAAAGGGAATCCCTGCTCCTTATTCCATGCCTTTATCTGTTCAGGTTTCACTGAAAAAATCTTTGCTACATTACCAAGATTATCAGCTTTAGTCCATGTGTACCAGTAAAGAAAGGGGATTCTGGTAGATTCCTTTTTCTTCTTTTCCTTTCTGTTCTTGTTATTTTTTTTACTTTTCTTTGCATACAGGTTTTCAGAAGATAACAGAGAAAACAATATCGCAAGTATCAAGAATAGATTTCTGTACATATTATCTTAATCTTCCTTTTTACCAGATTTTGCGGTTTTCCTGCTGACCTCAGTCTTTTTTTTGGTTATCCTTTCCTCAGCTTCTTCTTTCCAGAGGTCTAAGAACTCCCTGAGTTTTTTATCAACTGCTTCGAAAACTGTTCCTTCTTCGAATCTTTTATTCTCAAGCCTGAAACCTGCTTTATATCCAGTTAGTATCTCAATTCCTTCTTCAACTCTGTCAATTGCAAATATGCTGAATTTTTGTGATTTGACAGATTCAATAATTTCATCATTCAGCATTAACTCTTTCAAGTTGCTTCTCGGGATTATTACTCCATGCTTTCCGTTTAAACCTCTTGCCTTGCAAATTCTGAAAAAACCTTCTATCTTCTGGTTTACTCCGCCAATTGCCTGGATTTCACCTTTTTGATTTATTGATCCCGTAACAGCAATGTTTTGTTTCAATGGGATTTCTGAAAGAGAAGAAAGCAGACAGTAGATTTCGGTAGATGATGCACTGTCCCCATCTATACCGCTGTAACTTTGCTCGAAACACAGTGAAGCATTCATTGCAATCGGCTTGTCTTGTGCAAAAAGGCTCTGTAAATATCCTGTCAATACTAGAACACCTTTTGTATGAGTTCTTCCGCTCATGCCTGCTTCTCTCTCAATATTTACTATCCCACTTTTTCCCATGGAAGTTGTTGCAGTTATCCTTGTAGGTAAACCAAATGAATATTCACCGAAATCATATACAGCAAGACCGTTAAGCTGACCTATTTCTTCTCCCTTTGTATCTATCATTATTATGCCCTTTTCAATCATGGATTCATATCTTACCTGCCAGGTGTTTAATCTGTATTCCTGTTCCTTGCTTGCTTTTACAATATGCCTGGCATAAACTCTCTTGCTTTTCTCCTGTTTTGCCCAGTAATTTGCAGACCTGATTAAGTCAGAAATTTTCGAAAATCTGGCTGTCAGTTTCTCCTGATCACCAGCAAGCATGGCTCCATATTCCATTACTGCCCCGATTGCTTCAGATGAGAAAGGTAAGAGATTCTCTTCCTTGCAGAGATTTTTGGTAAATGTTATATAGGAATTCATTTCCTTTCTGGTTCTTGGCATTACAGTATCAAAATCTGCTCTGACTTTAAAGATTTTCCTGAATTCAGGATCATTGTCATAAAGGAGTTCATATATATAAATATCGCCTATTATTACTACTTTGATATCGAGCTTTACAGGTTCGGGTTTAATTGACGAGGTTGTAAGAAGGTAAAAGGGGTCATATGTCTGCATTTCAACTTGTTCGTTTCTCAGAGTTCTTTTGAGAGTAGGCCAGACTCCAGGTTCTACCAGCAAATCAAATGCATTGATCACAAAATAACCTCCATTGGCAGCCAGCAGACTTCCAGAGGTGATTTTCGTGAAATCTGTTCTCCAGACTCCATTCCTGTCCATTACTCTCTCTATGCTTCCGAAAACAGTCTGATATGAAGGATTTGTTTCAATGATTATTGGCGTGCCTGTAACTTCGCTGTTATCTACAATAATATTCACTTGATATTCAAGAAAAGGATCAGGAGGTTTTGGAGAACCGTCTGGATTCCTTTCCTCCTTTGCAGCTGCAAATCTATTTGGTTCTCTTGATATGTTCTGTTCAACCATCTTGAGAAAGTTCAATATTTTCTTGTCTGTAAAACCTTCCCTTACTTCATCTACAAGGAACTTAATAGGTCTGTTAAGAGTCTCGCTTGTAAGCTTGTTTAACTTGTCGCGTAATTCAAGCTCTATTGCCCTGTTCTTTTTAAATGCAATTTCCATTTGCTTTTCAAGTTCCTTGTATTCCCTTTTATATTTTTCATATTCCTCTTTAGTTATCTTTTTTTCTTCTAAAACTGCTTCCAGATCCTCCATGGATATGATTTTCTCATCAATTATAGGTGCTACATCAGGTCTGGTATAGGGTCCCATCTTAACCTGGATTGTCTGAAAACCTGCTTTGTTGACATTTTGTTCAAAAACCTTGAATATCTGTCTTTGCTTTTCCTGCAGTTTCTCAACAATAGAATTTCGCTTATTCTTGAATGAGTCATCTTCAAAAATGGCTGGTATTTTTTGTGTTAATGCCTCTATCAGATGATTCATTCTTTCCTTGAAAACTTGTGCCTTGCCTTTTTGAAAATACAAAACCAGAGGTTTATCAATATCAGAAAAATTATATACATATGCTATATCTACAAGATCCTTGTTTAATGGCTTGATTTCCTCAAGCATTCTCTTGATTGTAGTAGTCCTTCCTGTTCCAGTCAAGCCTGTAACAAAAATATTATATCCAAAGTGAGGCATTCCCAATCCATATCTTATTGCTTCTAATGCCCTGTCTTGTCCGAATATAGAACCCTGAGGAGTGGAAGGTTTGCTTTTCTTGAAGATATCCGATGGGCATTTCCAGCGGAGTTTTTCTGGAGACAGACTTTTGTAATTCTTTGCAGGTTTCATTTTCTTATCCATTCTAACCTCATTTCAATTAAACAAAGTAGTCTAATCCATATATTATTAGTTTATGTCAAAAGAAAAAACTGATTTATTACGTAATAACAAGTATTTATCAGCAAGTATTGCAGATTTCATAAACTATTGATCAATATTAAGAATATTGAATTCCTCTATTATTAAATCATGAATGTGGCAGGAATTTTTAATGTCTTTTTCTTTCTTTTCTTTCTATTTCTCTTATTTTCTCCTGGATTTCCTTAACTGATTTGCTGTCTTTTCCATCTTTTTCAGCATTAATTAAAAGAACCTTTTCATAGTATTCCCTGGCTTTATTCGGATAATTAATTTCAATATATGTCTCTGCAAGCAAGATAAATGGTACAAGCATTTTGGAATGCAATTCATTATAATTCATCAACAGGCTATCAACTGCCCTAAGTAGATTCTCTATAGCATTATCATAATCTTTAAGAATCTTGTAAATTTCTCCAAGCCCTATATACGATGCTGCAACGAATGGATGAGAAATTCCTGAAAAAGCTAACCTCATTTCCAGTGCTTTTTTTCTGCATTCGATTGCTTTTTCATATGCTCCCTGCTCTTTATAAAGACGACCAAGATTATCGTAATCAAATGCAATATATGGATGTTCAGATCCAAGAAAACGAATCCTCAAATTTAAAGATTTGTTGAAATATAATCCGGCTTTTTCATAATCTTCAAGCAAGCAATATACCTTGCCAATATTGTTATAACAGAATGCTAGATTGGGATGTTCTTCTCCATACAGTTCATATACTATATTTCTTGCATTTTCAAAATATTTCAATGCAGAAGAAGAATCGCCCTTTTCATAATATACAACTCCCATGTTATTATAAATTTCAGCTACATTTATATTAAGTTCACCAAATTCCTTCTGTCTTAATGCCAATGCTTTTTCATAATAATCTATTGATTGAAGATAACTTTCCTGTGCCCAGTAAACTGAACCAAGATTATTATAAGTATTTGACAATTCTATATTAGCTTTATCCTTGAGATTTATCAGTAAATCAAGGGCTTTCATATTATAGTCTATTGTCTCCGAATAATTCCCTGTTTCTCTATATATAAGAGCTTTGTCATTGTAAACTCTTGCCAGGAGTATTTTGGAAGAAGGTGTTTTTGTAAGATGGCTCTCCAGTTTTTCAAGAATCTGAAGTCCTTCAGTATATTTTGCAATTTCAATACAGATTTCAACTTGCTTGAAATTTATGCTGATCTTCTTCTTTTTATCTGTCAATATTTCATTAAGTTTGTTGTACTTCTCCAGGGCATTTAGATATCTTATATTTTCTTTGTCATGATCAGCAGATTTTTCCAGATAGTATAACAACTTATCTCTTATATCACCCTTTTCTGCATGAATGCAAATATCTTCATACCATTCTTCTATCTTGCTTGAGCAGTATTTTTCTATATTCTCAAGTGCAATTGAATGCAGTTTTTTACGTCTTTCCTTCACCTGCATTTCATATGCAACGTCTCTTATTATTGTATGTGTGAAAAGATAAAAAAGGTCAGAAAATCTGCTTACAGTATCAAACATGGAAAGATTACCTTCATGAAATATTAGCTGAGCTTTCTCTGCTTTATTTAAATATGATTCCAGGGGATATTGTTTCTTCAGCATCTTGCTTAATATTCCATAGGCAAATCTCACCCCCAGTATACTTGCATATTGTAGTATTTCCTTAACATCAATACCGAGAGAGTCAATCTTTGCAATAAGAATCCTTTCAATGTTTTCTGGAAGCGTGAATTCATTTTCTGATAGTACCCATTCTCCATTAATCAGTTTTACTGCGTCGGTATATTTCATATGATTCAGCCATTGCTCAATATAAAATGGAATACCAGATGCTTTTTCTTCAAGGAGTTTCTTTATTCCCCTGCTCAAATGACCTTCTCCTAAAATATGCATGGAGAATTGCTCATTATAATCGGTTTCAAGAGGCAAAAGATCTATTTCATTTACATTGCATTCATCAGGAACAGTATATTTGATTTTGCTGCCATCATCATTATTTCTGCATGAAATCAAGATAATGAATGGAAAATCAGATACATTCCTGGTTAGAGTCATTAACATCTCTTCTGTAGAAGAATCAAGCCATTGACCATCATCTATTTCTATTATTGTCGGTTTTAGTTCAGATAATGCCTTGAATAATTCCTTCAAACCTGATTTCAGGTTTTCCATCTGAAGTTTTGCATCCATGTTTTTGTAAAATGAGGAATTATAATTCAAACCAAGTTCTCTTGCCAGTAGTGGGGATACCCTCAAAAGCTCATTCTTAGTATAATCTCGTATTTTCTTGCTTGAGGTTAGTTCATTCATTTTTCTCAAGAAGTTTCTTAAGTCATTTTCCTCTGACTGATTACTTATTTCGAAGTAATTACTCAGGAACTGGTTTATTCCATTCCATGGTCTTGATACAATTCCATCACATGGAAGATAAACCCAATTGTGTTCAATTGATTGATTTTCTAACCATTCATGAATGGCAAAAACAAATCTGCTTTTTCCTATTCCAGCATTACCGTATATATATAACAAACCTCCAAATTTCCTTCTAAGTATTGTTTCATTTATAATCTGCTTCGCTTTTTCCATTTCCTTGTCTCTTCCAAGAAGCGGCATTGAAAAGGGTTTCTGAATAGATGTCTGTTTAAGCGAGATGAAAAGATGGACAGGCAGTTTTCCCTTCTTGCCCTTGAATTCCTTGTACAGGCATAGAGGTATGTGAGCATATGATTTTGCTTCCAGGGCAACGCTCTTGCTACAGAAAACCTTGTATTCATCACACTCAGAAGCAAGTCTCGCTGAAAGATTTACAACATCACCCAGGCATGTATATTCAGCTCTTAGCATTCCTCCGGTAATTCCAGCATATGCAAATCCCTGTGCTATTCCTATTTTATAACTTATATTTATCCCTTTTTCCATCAAGAGATCCTGCCATTCAGAGATGAAAGATAATGCTCTCCTGTTATCATCTTCATGTGCAACTGGAAAACCAAAAAATATAACAAACTTGGCTCCCTTGTCTGCGAAATCTACCTTATTCAGAAAACCTTCATAATCATTGCACAATCTGCTTGTGATTTCATATAATTGATCTATTGTATAGTAATCAAGTTCTGACTGGAATAATATAAAAATTGATATTACATGCCTGAATTCTCCTTCTTTTATTGCAGTAATGCTTTCAGGGAGAAATTCCCTTAATATATCATCAGGAATTATATAGTTGCTTGATTGAAGTAATTCCTTCTTTCTCTTGGTTGTATCAATTCCCTTTATTGATAAATCTTCATCATCGTGAAATGAAGCTTTGTCTGATGCCCTTGATATTGCATCACTCCTGAAATAATAGCCTTTTTTATGCTCACTTCCTACTATTCCCCAGTCAATGATCCCCTCAGAGATACCTATTTTTATTTTCAGGTTAAAGCTGCCTAGATTTGTTTTTATTTCATTATTTGCCTTGGTAAATAACTTTATATCATTCATAGCGTAAAGTGCATTTTGATAAACTTCCTCTTTTAATCCTGATGAATCAACAGGGAAGAATGCTGTGAAGGAATCACCTCCAAAACTTCCAATAAATCCACCGTTTTCGTAGATTATCTCAATCAATGGATTGAAAATTGTCTGCAAGTAGAATGATAAAGTCTCGCTTCCCTCTTTTCCATATTTAAGCAGATTTTCCGTAAATGATGTAAAACCAACAATATCACAAAATAATACTACTGAATGGAATGTTCCAGAAAACTCTTTGATTATATACTTATCTCTTATAAAACTAGGGATAAAGTATCCTATTTTTAACTCCCTTCATAATAATAAACTCAAAAATGACTAAGTCTTTTTTCCAAGATAAGCTTGCTGGATGACAGGATCATTCAACAATTCATTTGCAGTTCCGCTTTTAACTATCCTGCCTGTCTCCATTATGAAACCTTTATCAGAGATTTTTAAGGCAGCTTTCGCATTCTGCTCTACAATAAGAATTGTAACTCCCTTATCTCTTATTTCTACTATCTTATCCATTATCATCATGAAGAGTTTTGGTGAAAGTCCCAGACTTGGTTCATCTAGCAGAAGGATCTTGGGATTTGCCATTAATCCTCTTCCAATAGCCAGCATTTGCTGTTCTCCTCCAGAGAGGGTTCCCCCTAATTGCTTATATCTTTCTCTTAGTCTTGGAAACATATTATAAACTTCTTCTTTTATTTCAAGAACTCTTTTTTTGTCATTTATAATATGAGCTCCAATTTCAAGGTTTTCATCCACAGAAAGCGTGGAAAATATAAACCTGCCTTCAGGGACATGGGTTATTCCAAGTCCAATTATTTTATGGGTTTCCAGCCTTGCAATATCTTCATTCTCAAGCATTATGGAACCATTCAGTGGTTTAAGCAATCCTGAAATTGTTTTAAGTGTTGTAGACTTACCGGCACCATTTGCTCCAAGTAGAGCAGCAATCTGACCTTTTTCTATTGAAAAAGTAATCCCTTTCAATACTTTCAGATTGCCATAACAGGTTTCAAGATTCTCTACTTCAAGTAGTTTCATTTAGATTTCCTGTCCAAGGTATGCTTCTATTACTTTATCGTTTTTCTGTATTTCCTCTGGTGTGCCTTCAGCTATCAGACTTCCGAAGTCCAGTACAAAAATCCTGCTGCAGCTTCCCATGACTACTTTCATGTCATGTTCTATCAACAAGATAGTAATCCCTTTTTCCCTTATTTTATGGAAAACCTTTATTATTTCATTGGATTCTGTTTCATTAAGTCCAGCAGCAGGTTCATCCAGTATTAGCAATTTTGGTCTTGCAGCAAGAGCTCTAGCTATTTCAAGTTTTCTCTGTATTCCATATGGGAGATTTTTTGCCAGTTCATTACTCTTGTCTGCTAAGTTCATGAAATCAAGCCATTTGTATGCTTCATTCAGTATCATTTTCTCTTCTTTTTTTTGATTTCTGGTCCTCAAAATTGATGTAATCAAACCTGAATATGAGTAATTGTGAGCACCTGACATTACATTCTCTAAAGCTGTAAGATTCTTGAATAGTCTTATGGTTTGAAATGTCCTGGATATGCCTAAGCCAGTAATTTTATGGGGTTTGACACCAGTTATATCCCTGTCTTCAAGGAAAATCCTTCCATTATCAGGCACATAAATACCTGTTATCAGATTGAATATAGTTGTTTTGCCTGCACCATTAGGTCCAATCAACCCAGCCATTTCATTCTCATGAATTGACATAATAATATTATCAACGGCTTTTACTCCACCGAAAGATTTAGTCAGGTTTTTAATATTAAGTATTGCTTGAGCATGCATCACAGTATTTCTTGTTAAAAGAAAGCATATTGCCAGGGATTAATCCATGTGGTCTGAAAATCATCATAAGAAGCATTGCAATTCCAACAAAAAGGTATCTTGCTTCCGGGAATGACCTGAAGATCTCAGGTAACAGGACTAATCCCAGACTCCCTACTAATACTCCGGGGATAGATCCAATACCCCCTAAAACTACTATGCAAAACATGAGAACAGAAGCTCCGAAACCGAAAACATCAGGTGCTGGACTTATTACGGTATATCTACCTGCGTAAAGACCCCCTGCAATTCCGGCAATCCCAGCTGAGATTATGAAAGCAAGCAGCTTATAATGTACAATATCAACTCCCATAGACTGAGCTGCTGTTTCATCTTCCCTGATATAAGTCCATGCTCTCCCTAATCTGCTGTTTTCGAGTCTTTTCATAACAAACAAAACCAGCAATACGAAAAACATTACAAGATAATAATATTTAAATGGCGTATCAAATGTAAATCCTAAAATCTCAGGTCTTGCTATACCGCTAATACCATTTGGTCCTCCCGTAAGTCCACCTACAGGATTATCAAGTATTATTAATAAGGATTTTCCTGTACCAAGTATCTTCATTGGAGGTGCATAATCCCCTGGAGGTGCATTTATTAAATCATTGGTAAGAATGTATCTTATTATTTCCCCTAGACCTATTGTTGCAATGCAGAGATAATCTCCCCTAAGCCTCAAGATAGGTCTGCTGAATAAATAACCAACTATACAGGAGATAACAAGGGCAATAAGCAATGATGGGAAAAATGAGTATCCTCCTATCTTGAAAGTAATTCCGTATATGACGAATGTGAAAATTTTGACATTCAGTATTGCAACAACATAAGCACCAACTGCGTAAAAACCTGCTTGACCTAGTTGAAAAAGCCCTGCATAACCAAGTGCGATGTTCATTGCAAGACCAAGTATTATCCAGATCAAGTAATTGACTCCTATGCTTATCCAGTATGGATTATTGGAGTAATCAAGAACTATTGGAAGCAGCAAGAATAAAATAAATGTCAGTAAATAAGCTATTGCAAGTTTACTCTTGAGAATACTATATTTTTTCTGCAATTTTCTCTCCAAGTATGCCTTGAGGTCTTATTAATAGTATTATTATCAGAACAAAAAAAGCAATTGCATCTTTCCAGCATGAAGCAATATAACCTGCCGATAAAGACTCCAGCAATCCAAGTACAATGCCTCCAAGTACTGCTCCAGGAACATTACCGATACCTCCGAGGATAGCAGCTGTGAATGCTTTCAGGCCATAATTCCAGCCCATCGTGAAAATAAGTTGTCTGTAATAAAGACCTACCATTATGCCTCCAGCTGCACCCAGGGCAGGTCCTATTATGAATGTTATTTCAATAGCCTTGTTAACATTTATTCCCATCAGTTTTGCAGTATTTATATCAAGAGAAACTGCTCTCATGGCTATACCCCATTTTGTCTTCATTATGAATAAATATAAGAAAGTCATAAAAGTAAAAGAGAGGAAAAGCAACAGCAATTGAGTAAAAGTGATTTGAATGCTGTATATTTTAAGGGACCATGCAGGAAGTGAGATTTTTTCAGGATACCATCTGAATCGTGGTTCATAAAGCAGCATAACTGCATTCTGAAGTATTATTGCAGCACCTAATGTTGATACAATTGGAGGGAGCCTTCCTGCATTTCGAAGAGGTCTGTAGGCTGCTCTTTCTAGCAGCAAGCCAAGAGCAGAAACAAGCAACATGGATGCAAGACAAACAGGTATTATAAGCCATGGAGAGACCAAACCTGCTCCAATTAGCATATTGAGAAATGTCATACCAAGATAAGCACCAAACATGAAAAGATCACCATGAGCGAAATTGATTTGCTTGAGAATTCCATAAACCATGGTATAACCCAAAGCTATCAGGGCATAAAATGCCCCGATAGTCAATCCATTTAAAATTTGTTGAGCAAATAGCTCCATAACCTATTTTTTGGCTGGATTTACATCAGGTTCTTTTGTCTTGACTTCAACAGTTACCTCTTTTTTGTCATCTGTATCTTTCTTTTCCTTATACAGCAAAAATTTTCCTGTTTCATCAACTATATATGCAACATGAACAGAACCTAATCTGTCTCCCTTCTCATCAAAACCCTGAATAGTTCCAGTTACTCCTTGATAGTCTTTCAGTTTATGAAGATAATCAGCAAGAATAGAAGGATCAGTCGATTTTGTTTCCTTGATTGCTTTTATCAATATATTAAAAGCATCTGCTGCCATCATTGTCCATACAGATTGAGGTTCATGACCATATTTTGCCTTGAAATCAGTAACAAGTTTTTTAGCTCCAGGATTATCAAGATCCTGGGGAAGAGGTTCAGTTATAATGAATGAA
The DNA here is from genome assembly GCA_016927185.1 of Candidatus Coatesiibacteriota bacterium. Lineage (GTDB taxonomy): Bacteria > JAFGND01 > JAFGND01 > JAFGND01 > JAFGND01 > JAFGND01. The sequence continues at coordinate 959 of JAFGND010000034.1, read as the reverse complement.
CCTTTTGCAGATTCAAGTCCTGCAATCTTTACATACTCAGGATTATTAACTGCATTACCTGAAATGAATGGTGCCTTTATCCCAAGATCTCTTGTTTGCTTGACTAGAAGGCCAGCTTGACCATAATAACCTGTAAAGATTATAGCATCCGGTTTCTTCTCTTTCATTTTGGTAAGTAAAGGTTTGAAATCCTGACCTTTTGGATCAATTGCATCAAAAAAAACAATTTCTGCCTTCAATTCTTCCAGATATTTTTTTGTCCAGTCAGCTAATCCTTTTGCATATGTACTATTATCATGAATTATTGCTATATTTCTTGCGGAAAGCCTGGTAGCTGTAAAATTGGCAATATATGAACCTTGTCTGTCATCAAGAAAACAAACCCTGAATAACTTCTTATATCCTTTTGTTGTTATTCTTGTGGCAGTAGATGAAGGAATAATATGCAGAATATTATGTTCATTATATACTTTTGATGCAGGTTCAGACGCACCTGAATTATATGAACCTATTACAGCTATTACTTTCTGATCCACAAGCTTGGCAGCAGCATTTGAAGCTTCTTGCGGATCACCTCTGTCATCCTGAATTATTATTTCTACTTTTTTCCCCAGAATTCCACCTTCAGCATTCAGCTGTTCTGCAAGAAGTTCAATAGCTTTCTTGAAGCCTTGCCCTTCAAGAGCATATTCACCAGTCAGGGGACCTTCCACTCCTATCTTTATTTTTTCACCGGTTTTATCACCATGTCCTACTTCTGTTTTATGTCCACAACTGAGAGAAAAAAGAACAAGAAAACAGATGATATTTCTGAGTAACCACATTGTTTTGCCTCCTTTATTTATTAAAGATTTCAAAGCTATACTTGCAAGGTTTTTGTCAAGAATTTAGATTATGCAGAGCATTATGGGAATTACTCGGGAATGATATAATTATCTTCTATAAAAATGGAATTTACT
>JAFGND010000033.1 GCA_016927185.1 Candidatus Coatesiibacteriota bacterium | reverse complement strand
TTATAATTTTTTTTTTTTTTTTTTTTTTTTTTTTTTTTTTTTGACTATATGGAAAAAATGAGAAGTTATATATTATTAAATTTCAAAAAAGTCTTAGAAATGCTGAATGAATAAGGCTTTATAAGTATTAATAGGGAGGTAATTATAAAAGATACAAGCTTTGGGGGCAGAAAAAACGATGAAGCCAATTACTGCGGTTATTGTATCGGTATTTATGGTTGCAGTCCAGGGGATCCTTGTCCATTTGCTTCTCAATGGCAATCTTCCTATATCAGTTTATTTACTTCAAATGCAACAGGGGAATGCTCAATAAAAAGCAATAAATAGGAGGTTAAAATGAAAAAAATATTATTGGTGATTACTTCAGTTATTCTTATTTCAACAAATTTCTTATCTTCGGAAGGATATTTTATATCAACAAGTGCAGATCATACAGCAAAGTACTGGAAAATTTCAGATGGTACTTGCATATTGACATTTGCTAATCACAGTAATCAAGTAGCATGTGCAGCAATAAGTCCAGATGGATTCTATGCTTTAACAGGTGGAGTAGATAGTAAGTTATTCTATTGGGATCTGAGAACAGGGGAAATAAAACTTAATATAGATCATCCTGGTGGAGTGATAACAGACGACATAAATCCAGAAGGTACTTTTTGCCTATCTGGAGGTTTTTCTTTAAACGCATATTTGTGGTCTTTAACGGATGGTTCCCTTATCCGTGTATTTGTTGGTCATAAAGATGAAATAGAAACGGTAGTATTTAGTCCTGATGGTCAATATATGCTCTCTGGTTCTTGGATTACAGAAAAGGCAATAAAGTACTGGAGAGTTTCAGATGGTGCTTGCATAAGAACTTTCACAGGTAATGATGGAGCTATTCGCAAACTGGATTTTTCGTTAGATGGTTATCATTTCATATCCGGTTCTAATGACATGAAACTTAAATATTGGAGAGTAGACAATGGAATGAATGTAACTATCTATAGATACGATAATACAGTTGGTGCTTTGTGCTTCAATCCTAAGGACAACAACTATATTTTAGCTGGCTCATATTCAGGTGAGATAAAGTACTGGAAATGGCCTGAACGAAGCTGCATTCTTACTTTCAATCATGGCAGCAGCTGTAATTCCTTAGACTTTTCACCTGATGGGAAATATGCGATTTCTGGAGGTAGCGACAATAATATAAAATTCTGGGATATGTCTAATGGAACCTGCTTAAGAACATTTTCAGGTCATACACAACCAGTTACTTGCGTAAAAATCAATCCTGTTAATTTTACTGGTTTTAATAACTACAACTCCTCTTCCTCCCTTCCCTCCCACTCCCTCTCTATCTCACCCAACCCCTTCTCTTCCCGCTTGTCTCTCTCCCTGCTTTCCTCAGGTTCAATCTATTCCCTGGCCGGTCAACTAATAATGAAATTAGATAAAGGCAAGCATTCTCTTGATACAAGTAAATGGAGAGAGGGAGTTTATATAGTGAAGGCTGGGAAAGAATGCAAGAAGATTGTAAAGATTAAATAATATGTTTTGTCAGACACATTAATCAAGTTCAGGATTACAAACAACCTCCTTCCTGTCATGCTGAACTTGCTTAAGCATCTCAATAAAAGTAAGGAAATAGATCCTGAAATGAATTCAGGATGACAATTTCTATATAGATGATAGTGGTTTTGTACAGGGATGACAATTTGATATAGCTTCCTCATAAGTCAGTCCATATCTCTTTGGGGCTAGATTAACCGTTCAATATTATTCACTTGACATAAAAATCAAATCATGATTTGCTTTTATCAAGCTTTTACGCATTAAATTTAAACTCCACCCTATTAAGCAAAAGCAGAATCTTGCAGGTTGAAGAACTTCTTGAAAAGGATATATTATGAATATCAAGCTTCTATTACTGCTTCTGATTCTTTTACCTTTCCTTCTGAATGCTGAAATGGCTTACAAAGAATGGCTTGATACATGCAGGAGACAGTTTGAAGCAAAAAGAAAAGAAGCCAGACTGGATGAAAAAAGGGGAATGGAAAGAATAAATGAGCAAATGAATACTTTCATACCTGTAAATGGCATAATCAGAAAGAAGCTGGGCTTCATGGAACCAGAGCGCTCAGGGATCAATTCTTTTCACTATGAAGATCTACTAACCGTGAAATTATGCTACAGCATAGTCCTTTGCAGGGCAAGAATTATATCAATTGATAAAATCAAGCCAATTGAAGTGATATTGAAAAATCATGAAAGAATGTCTTATGCTAATATTATCTGTACTGCTGAGATTCTGGAAATATACTGGGGGAAAGAGAAACTCAAGAAAGAAAAAAGTTTGAAAAAGATTCGCTTCGGATTAAATGTTGAAAAATGGAGAACAAGAACTCAAGGAATGATTGATACAACCCCTTGTGTAAATGATGAAATACTTCTTCCCCTGCATCATTATGAAAAGAATATTGGATTGTTTTTTGGCTGGTCTTATGATCTTATAGTAAATTCTGAAAAGTCTGGTAAAATCCTGAAATGCAAGGATATAAGTTTTTTCGACAGGGAAACTCCATTCATGAAAATAGAGAAGATAATAACGGATATAAAGATGACTGGCAATGAACTTCGGAAAAAGGAAGGCTTGAAGCCTCTTTAATAAGGAGATTTAATGAAAAAAATGCTTTATATTATTCTTTTGTCCCTGCTTCCCTTGTTTGCAGATTCAGCTAAGGATAATAAATCAGCAGAAGAACCATACAAGAAGTGGTATGAAAGCCAGATCAAGGGATTGAAAGATTATTTGCGGGGAAGATATGGATTGTTGAAGCACCATCCACGATATCCAAATACTTTCAGTCCGGTAAAGCAGGAAATCTGCCTGAAAGCTGGTTATAAAATACCAAACCAAAGATTTTCTTATGCTGTCAATTTCAAGGAATATTACCTGGTCTGGGAAATTTCCAGTGCAGAAATCCTTTGCAGGGCAAAAGTCATATCAATTGAAAAAAAGCCTGTCAAGATAAAATCAGGGAAAAATCCTGACCTCTACACGTCTTTCAGGAATTATGAAACACTGATAACTCTGGAAGTACTTGAAACATACTGGGGCAAGAATATTCTTCCAAAAAGACTCAACAGTAACAACAGGCTTTTAGTAAGGTATTTCAATGAGGTTCAGGAAGAGGGAGTCATGGTTTGTCCTCAATATTATGGACCAGATACTCCAGAATTTAATCTCAATCCCAAAGTAAATGATGAAGTTATTCTGCCATTGGAAGGCTGGCATGAAGAGGCAGATCCACCTTTCTATTGCAGAAGAGGTTTTAATATCATCCATTTTGACAAAGAAGTAACCCAAAAAAAGTACTTGAGATATTACTCAAGATGTGAACTGGAATGGGATGTAGCGGAAAAGATAATAAGAGATGTGAAAAGAATTGGCAATGAACTTAGGGAAAAGGAAGGCTTGAAGCCACTGGAGTAATTTACTTAAAGTAAAGCCTGGATTATGAAGAAGAAGACTGCTTTTGCAAGCAGTCTTTTCATTTTATATTTCCTTGTTTTTTGCTCCTTTTATAGAAACTCCAACTTCAACATTCTTAAATCTTGCGTATGAACAGCCATGTGACATTTCTGCACGCTGACCGGGCTGTCCCTTCCCGCAGTTTGGAACACCTATTGGAACCCAGTATTTCTCTTTTGCTATTGCATCGCATGTTGCCCAGAAATGTGGAGTTATTCCCTGATAATTGGCATTCTTGAAGACTTTTCCTTTCTTGCCGTTCTTGATTTCATATGCGTATTCCACACCGAACTGGAAGTTAAGCCTGTGTTGATCAATTGACCAGCAGCGATTCTTGTCCATGAGAATGCCATCTTTTGTTTCTTTTATCATGTCATCAACTTCCCAGTCTCCAGGAAGCAGTGAAAGGTTTGTCATTCTTGTTATTGGAATATGGCGGAAGCCTTCTGCCCTGTTAGCTCCTTTAGAGCGGTTCAGTCCGATCATTGGAGCTGTTTCCCTGTTAATCATGTAGCTTTGCAGAATTCCATTCTGAATTATATGCCAGCGTTGTGCTGCAACTCCGTCGTCATCAAATCCGTAAGTTCCCAGTCCAGTAGGAAGCGTTGCATCAGCAACAATATTAACAATATTGCTTCCATATATGAAATTTCCCATTTTCTCTGGAGTGGCAAAGCTGCGTCCTGCATAATTGGCTTCAAATCCAAGCACTCTGTCTAATTCAGTTGCATGACCGACACTCTCATGTATCTGAAGAGCCAGCTGATCCCCTGTAATAATGAGTGTCTTCTTTCCATTTGGAAGATCCGGGCAAGTAAGAAGTTCAACTGCTTCTTCCCTCACTCTTTCTGCATTTTCCAGCAATCCTATGTTACCAATCATTTCGTATCCAGTCTGCTTGAAAACAGGAGTGAAACTTCTTTCCTGCTGATCATTATTACCTACGGCAGTTGCTGAGTATCCAGCACCGGAACGGAGAAGATTCTGTATTATCCAGCTTCCTTCAGTACTCATGAAATACTGTGTTTCCTCTATGAAATCCATGAATGTTTCTGCTGCAACTATCTTTTTGTTCTTGCGAAGGATCTCATCAATTTTCATGAGCATATCGAGTTTTGTTTCATCCCTGACATCAAATGGATTTATTATATAGGGACTCTGCCATCTGGTTTCATAAGCAGGTTCAGGGGCAAGTTTTACAGGATCCTTCATCACTTTCGATGATGCAACTGCAATATCAACTGCCTGTTTTGCTACCCTTGCAATCTCATCTTTGCTTACTTTAGAGGAATAAGCAAAACCCCATGAACCATTTGCGATTACGCGTATGCCAAATCCGTAAGTCTCTTCCTTGCCAATGCTTGAAACCTGACCATTTCTTGTTGCAACAGTCTGGCTTCTGTCATAAATTATCCTTATATCACCGTAAGTTGCTCCCCTGGAGCGTACAGTATCTATGGCTAAACAAGCTAATTCTTTCATTATCAGCCTCCTTAAAATTCTGTTGCACTTGAGAAATTAAAACCTTTTACTTTCAATGCAGGCACCAATGCTCCTCCGAAGAAGAAACCAGAGACGTATTTCCTGTCCTTGCTCAGTAATTCCACATTGTTGAATACATTTATGAGTGATTCAGTGAAGCGATAGTTCCTTACTGGATGCTTTATCTTGCCTTTCTCTATGAGGAATGTACCATCTCTTGTCATGCCTGTAAGTGTCAAATCGGCTGGATTCAGGATGTTCGTATAATGCAAATGAGTTACAAGTATTCCTTTATCAGTGCTTGCTATCATTTCCTTTACAGAAGAATTTCCTGGCTCTATGCAGAGATTGAGGGCAAATGGTCCCTGTAGATTAGGTTCTGGAAGCCCATGTCCGGTGCTTTTCTTGCCATCCTTTTTTGCAGTCCTTCTGTCATATAGCATGTTCTTGAATACGCCTTTTTCAATAAGCCTCACCTGTTCTCTCGGAATTCCCTCGAAATCGAATGGGATACCTGGAGCATCCTTGTTGAAAGCATCATCAATAATGGTTATGTTGTTGCCGAATATTTTCTTGTTCAGTTTGTTTGCGAAATATGATCTTTTTTCCTGAATTGCTTTTGTTGAAAAACCTATCCAGTTCATGAAAAGAAGTAAATCAGCAACAGCAGCATGTTCCATTATAACAGTATATTTTCCGGGAGGATGCGCCTGAGGAAATCTGCTCTTTTCGGCTTTTTCTATTGCAGTATTGACTACTTCATCAATACAGATATTATCTATTGTAAAGCTTGTGTTTTGAGCCCAGCCCTCTGAATTTTCAGTTACAACAGTTAAATCGAAATCAGCTTGAGAGGTTGCTTGCTCAAGGAAAAGACCTTTCGAATTTGCCAGAATGATTTTCACTTTCCCTGATGAGAAAATACCTGCAGCATTGAAACCAACTTTAGAACTTGCCTTGGCTGCTTTTTCAACAGCTTCTGCTCTTTCAAGAGGTGTCATGTTTGCAGTTTTTTCGCAGTATGACTTGATAGTCTTGTATTTATGGAGACTTTCCATTTTCTGAAGTTCGGGATCTGCTTTTGAAATCTCAGTTGCCTTCAATGCCTGTTTGATTGCCTCTTTCAAACCTTCCTTATCGAGCTTGTTGGTTTCCACCCTTGCTGTCTTGCCGTTTTTCACGGTTCTGATTGATACTGATGCCAAAGTTCCTGAGACATTCTGGGTAATTACATTGTTAGAGAATCTTGTCAATGCATTTTCAGTTTCCTGATAAATCACCTCAGTTTCCTCAGCTTTTGACTCTTTCAGCACCAGTTCTATAAGTGCTTTAGGATCATTCATAAATCCCCCTTTCCATCAATAAATTGCTGGGGTTTAAACAAAACATATTTAGCCATGCCTGTTTTAGACATGCAAATGTCAAGAGGTTTTTATATATTTCTTAATATATAACCAAAGACTGATGGACTGAGTTATCTAGTGCAAACCTCGCCCCCTGACCCCTCTTTGCATAAACCTCACCCCTAGCCCCTCTCCTGCAAGGAGAGGGGAGTCTGGAAGACGGGGTGAGGTTTATATAATTTTTTCCCTGAAATAATTATATGGAAAACCAGACCTGATGATTTACTAGGAAGCATCTCTTTTTAATATGAAAAAGAGGAATTATATAAAACATAGCTTCTCACTATTGTTTATTGATGGATACAGGAGATATTAACTTCACTATATAATTATAAAGAAAAGGTCTCAAAAGTTACTACTTTTATATACTTTTGTATACTTTTATGGTAAAAGTAATGTAATTA
>JAFGND010000032.1 GCA_016927185.1 Candidatus Coatesiibacteriota bacterium | reverse complement strand
TATGTGAACGTTCTAAGTATCCATTTCAAAAAATATGTTTCGAAATGATTGATACAGATAAGCTCTTTTATATGAAAATATATGAATAACTAATGAATAAGGAAAGCCTCTATTTCCATAACCAGGGAGTCTGTCTTGAAAGAGACAGATTTCCCTGAAATGGAAAGAGAAACTGATTTTAAAAAGAACCTCCTTGAAATAACATTCAAAACATAAGATTTGACAAAAAAAAGCCTTCTATAGGATTTGATATTAAGACTAACATTGAAAGAAGGTGGTGACTATGTCAAAGGAATTCAAGAAATGTTCTGTCAAGCCGGAAGATGTACATTCTGTACTGTCCCGCTATATCTTGGCAGATGGATTAAACATGGTAGTGGATCTTGAGAAAAGTCAGGGAGCATACATTTATTGCTCAAAAACAGGGAAACCTTTTCTTGACCTGTTCTCATATTTTGCAAGTTGTCCTTTAGGCATGAATCACCCCAAGTTGGCAACTCAGGAATTCATTGAAAAACTTGGTAGGGTAGCCTTGAACAAGATAAGCAACTCAGATGCCTATACAACTTGTTTTGCTGAATTCGTAGAAACTTTTGCTTCTCATACAATTCCAGAAGAATTCAACCATCTGTTTTTTATAGATGGAGGAGCTCTTGCTGTAGAGAACGCTTTGAAAGCAGCATTTGACTGGAAGGTCCGGCTCAATCTCTCAAAAGGGAAAGGGGAGCGAGGACATCAGATAATTCACTTCGAACATGCATTTCATGGAAGAACTGGATATACATTGAGTCTAACGAATACGGCAGACCCAAGGAAATATATCTATTTTCCTAAATTTCACTGGCCTAGACTCCCATCTCCATGGCTTCATTTCCCGATTACTGAAGAATCAATAAGCAAAGTCAAGAAAACCGAGCAGATTGTTGTTGACAAGATAAAATCTCTTTGCCTGGCTCACAGACAGGACATCGCAGCTCTCCTTATAGAGCCAATTCAGGCTGAAGGTGGAGACAGGCATTTCAGAAAGGAATTTCTTCAGGAACTGAGAGATCTTGCTGACGAAAACGAATTCCTTTTAATATTCGATGAAGTTCAAACTGGAATGGGTATCACTGGATCCTGGTGGGCTTTCCAGGATATAGGGGTAATTCCAGACATATTTGCTTTTGGTAAGAAATCTCAAATTTGCGGTATTGCAAGCACTGGCAGAATAGATAATGTCCCGAACAATGTATTCAAGGAGCATAGCAGAATTAACTCGACATGGGGCGGAAATCTTGTTGATATGCTTAGAAGCAAGCGAATGATAGAGATAATAGTGGAGGATGAACTCCTTAAAAACGCCAAAGAAACAGGTAATTATATACAGGAAAACCTGTTGAAAATAAATGATGAAAGGATTTCTGAAGTAAGGGGAAGAGGAATGTTCATATCTTTTGATCTTCCTGAAACTTCCATCAGAGATAATCTGGTTAAGCTTATTTTCAATAATGGAGCAATAATATTACCATGTGGATTGAAATCTATAAGATTCAGAACACCGCTTGATTTCAAGCCAGAATATGTTGATATTGCTATGGATATCCTTAAGAAATCCCTTCAGGAATTATAGAGACAGAGGAAAGCATCTTGCTTGAGATGCTTTCTTTTTCAGGAAACTTAATGCTTTTTAAAGTGACGGATTTCTAAACGATGAAATTAGAATTAAAAAAGTATATCGAAAAAAACTACTGGATCTTGATTTTCCAGATTGGATTCATCTTGATAATAATAATGGCAATAATATCAGCTTTTCCTGGTCTTGGACAATGTTCCGTATTGGCAGGTAAAATATTAGCACCTTTCTGTCATCAAAGAACTGATAGAAGCCTCTATTTACTAGGTCATAAAATCGGACTTTGCACAAGATGTTTTTCTTTATATCTTTCGATGCTTTTCACAAGCGTTATTGGATCTCTAATAGGATTTGAAAAATTCAAGAAAATCCCTCTCATAATATTGATAGTGTTTTTTATTGTAATGCCAGTTGATGGGATAAGCTTATTCATGATAAAAGGATACAGCAGTCCAACATTATGGAGATCTTTTACAGGAGTTTTATTTGGATTTGCAATGATATCTTTCTTTTTCCCGATAATAGATAAACTGCAAAAAGAGATTTATGAATTAAAGCAGGATGCAGGAAAGTAGATTATTTTCCTTCAAGATAAGATTCAAAAAGATGCAGGAATTGTTCAATACTAAGTTCTTCAGCCCTGCAGGATGCAAATGTCTTATAATCGAATTCCATGTTCATCTTGCTGAATATTGAACGAAGAGTCTTTCTTTTCGATGAAAAAGCAAGTTTTATGAAATCCCTGTAACCCGCCCAGTCAATATTTTCTGACAGATTATTTTTCAGTGGTGTCAATCTGATTAATTTTGAATCAATATCAGGTATTGGTCTGAAACTTGATGAAGGAATTTTCATTTCTGTCTTTATCTCGAATGCAGTTTGAACTAATACACTCAATCTGCTTCTATCCTTCGTACATATACTTGCAGATATTCTGTTTGATATCGGGGAGGGAAGAAGAAGGAAAATATGACTGAATAAATCCTTGCTCATTACTATTTTTTCCAGAATACTTCCTGAAAGATGATATGGTATATTTCCTGTTAAAACCCACTTTTCTGAATTCCATCTAATAATATAATCAAGCGTAATCTGCATGAAATCGCCATGAATTATATGAAGATTATCAATGTGCTTGCCACGAAGGTATTTGCACCATCTTTCATCAATCTCTATAGCTACAACTTCATGATTATATGCAAGAAGCTCCATAGTCAAATTACCGCTTCCAGACCCTATCTCAAGGATTGGTTGACTAATGCTTGCATTATCAAGGATAATTCTTGCCATCTTCCTCAGGATACTGCTGCTGAACAGAAAATTCTGTCCCAGACTCTTCTTTAGTACTATTCCTTTATAAGTAGACATCTTGTTTTGAATTAAAATTGGTTGCCTTATCTTTAAAATATTCAAGATTTGGCAACAGTTAATAAATCAAGGAGTAAGAAATGAGTCAGATATTGGTTGAATGTGTTCCGAATTTTTCAGAAGGACGGGACAAGGCGATTTTAGAGAAGATTACTTGTGAAATAGTCCAGACTGAAGGAGCAGTGCTGCTTGATGTTGATCCAGGTCCCGATACAAACAGGACAGTAGTGACTTTTGTTGGAAATCCTGAAGCAGTGGTCGAAGCCGCATTCAAGGCTATCAAAAAAGCCTCAGAAGTGATTGATATGAGATGTCATAAAGGTGCTCATCCTCGATTTGGAGCTTGTGACGTATGTCCATTCGTACCTATTTCCGGAATAACAATGGAAGAATGTGCTGAATTAGCAAGGATACTGGGCAAGAGAGTAGGGGAGGAATTGTCACTCCCAGTTTATTTATATGAACATGCAGCATCATGTGAGAAAAGAAGGAATCTGGCAGTAGTCAGGGAAGGGGAATATGAAGCTCTTTCATCAAGGATTATAACTGATGAATGGAAACCCGATTTCGGTCCAGCAAAGTTTATTCCAACATTTGGAACTGTAGCTATAGGTGCAAGAGAATTTCTTATTGCATATAATATAAATCTCAATACTTCTGATGAAGCTCACGCAAAATGGATTGCAAGCAGGATAAGGGAAAAGGGATATTTTGCAAAGAATGAAGATGGGAAATTCCAGAAAGATGAGAATGGCAATAAAATCCTGATTCCAGGTCTCTTCTCTAATTGCAAGGCAGGCGGATGGTATCTTTCAAGTAATGATATGGCTCAGGTTACCATGAATCTGACTAATTATAAGATAACTCCTGTTCATATAGTCTTTGACAAGGTAAGTGAACTTGCAATAGAGCGAGGAGTAAGAGTAACAGGTTCTGAAATTGTAGGACTTATTCCAAGAAAGGCAATGATAGATGCCGGGAAATATTTCTTGAGAAAACAGGGGCAGTCCGAAGGTGTTCCTGAAAGCAAGATAATAGAAACAGCAATCCGTTCCCTTGGATTGAGAGACATTGCTTCATTCGTTCCTAAAGAGAAGATAATAGAATATTCAATTACTTGTGATACAGGCAAACTCACAAGTCTTAATGTCAGTAAATTTGCAGATGAAGTTTCAATTGATACACCTGCTCCAGGAGGGGGAAGTGTTGCTGCTTTATGTGGTGCACTATCAAGTGCCCTTTCTTCAATGGTTGCTAATCTGACATTTTCCAAGAAGAGGTTCAAGAGTGTGAAGAAAGAGATGGGTGAAATAGCACCTGTTACCCAGGAATTGAAGGATTTTTTCTTGAGTAAGGTTGACGAGGATACAGCTTCATTCAATAAATTATTCAGCTGCTTTTCTCTGCCTGAAAATAATGACGAGGAGAGATGCTTCAAGGCTGATGCAATAGAGAAAGCTACCATGGAAGCAACCTTGATTCCATTCTCAGTTCTTGAAAAAACTCTTGAAATACTCAAGCTGGTGGAGATTCTTATCAAGAAAGGAAATCCTAATCAGCTATCAGATAGCGGAGTTGCGGGACTTACAGCATATGCATCAGCAAGAGGTGCTTATTACAATGTTCTGATAAATATCCCTGGCATAACTGATGAAAAATTCAAGAATGATATTCTATCCAGATCAGAACAAATTCTCTCTGAAATCGAGTGTAAATGCAGATCCATAGATACTTATGTAATTGAAGAGCTCAAGAAGGGATTCACAAAATAAAAATAGAGCCTGAATGACAGGCTCTATTCAATCAGGAGAGATTAGTTTATTTCAATCTGGAAACTAACCTTTGAATCGGTCTTTATTGAGGCGAATTTCCATTTCTTTATTTCGTTTTCAATTAGTTTCACTAGGGTAGCAGGAAGCTTATTCGAAATAGTAGAGACTTTTATCTGACCATCTGCACCTATTGAAACAGTCACTGAAATCTTGCAGTTCAAGTTTTGGGTATTCTTTACAGCCCATTTGTTTAGCAGATTCCTGAGTTTGATAATATTCCTGTTGATAAGAGTCTGCATTTTTGTCTTTTCATTTTCATTACTTAATGAATTCGACAAATTGTCAAAAATCTTCAGATTTGATACCTGTATGTTGCTGATTAAGCAGGATGCTCTCTGTGATTTGTCGGTGTCTTTAATTTTCTGATTTTGACTTATTGAAGTCTCAATTTTACAGATTTCCCTTGAGGCTGGTTTGGAAACATAAGGTAAAGCTGATGATTTTTTCATATAACTCATTCCTGCTCCGGTAGAAGTTCTGCCATAACTTTCTTTGCATTCGTCATCGCATTCTCCTTCTTCTCCGAAAACTCCCTTGTAGCTAACACCATCAGGCATGGGAACAGGAATAGGAACAGTGATTATTTCACCATTAGTATCTCTTCTGATCTGTTCTTCTACTGCTACAAATGACGTAAATGCTGACATCAAACGATACTTTAATGCAAGATCCGTTATTTCGCTTGTTAGCTTGTTTCTGTCACCGATATTCTTTTGCATCATTCTGTCTTTGTACTGTATGGCATTCCTTGCCCATATTGAAGAAATGCTTGGATGAGTATTGCTGTCATTCAAGACAACGTCTAGTTCCTGGGAGTATGGAGAAGCACCTATCCTGCCCTTGATACGTATATTTGTTTCTCCAGGTTTTGTATAACGTCCAAACAGAACTATTGGTTGATCCTTGAAAAGATCCGGAATGATTGAAGGATACTTGTCGAATACTATCCTGTTCCTGAAATCAACTTGAATATCCATCAAGACTGGATTTCCTATTGATTTATAGAATTTCTCAGCTGCTTCTTCTGGTTTTTCATTAAGACTGATATATTCTGTTTTTCCTTTTCCCGCCTCTGAAACATCATCCAGGAATGCCTTGTTCACACTTGAACCGACACCGAGAACGAACATCCTTGCATCACTTATATTTGATTTGGTAGCTGAAATAATCTCTGATTCATTGCCAATATAACCATCCGTAAGCAGGAATATGAATGCTCTTCTTCTGGGATGTTTCTGGACACTGAGAGCTGCCTGGACACCTTTCAACATTTCAGTACCACCAGATCCATGTATACTATTAATGTATTCCAGAGCCTTTTCTCTATTATATTTAGTGTTTTCCAGAAGACCTTTTGACATTGACACCGGCTCATTTGCGAAAACTATTATCTGGAATCTGTCTTTCGGGTGCATTTTTGAAATAGATGATCTCATTACTGCCTTGGATTGCTCAATAGGACTTCCTGACATACTTCCACTTGCATCAACAAGGAAAATGAGATCTCTTGGAATATACTCTGACGATTTGTAATCCTTCTTTGGCTGAACAATGAGCATGAAATAACCTTCTTTCCCATCAAATGCGCTTAGGCATGCTGTTTTCAGTTTATCTCCTGCAGTAGAATATTTTATAATGAAGTCCTTGTTAGGTATTTTATCATCATTAGCCAGGATTACTCTCATTTTTCCGTCAGTTTGCTCTTCCTTCTGTATTTTGTGATTAATGGATTTGAATCCTTCCACTGGCATTCCAGCATCAAGTTCTATCTCAACATCAATATCATGTGATGAACGCTCACTTGGTTTCAGGTATTGTGGTGTTATCCTTGATGCATCTGGAACTCTGTTATTGTCCTTGCCCCAGCCATGTCCTTTCTGAGATTCTGATGTTGTTGGTATGTACTTTGGATCGCTGGAAGTAATCATATCAGGTTGTCCTGCAGGTATATATCTTGGACCGACAACCATTGGAAATTCAAAGGTATAATTGCCATCTTCATAAGGTAATGCATAGAAATAAGTTATTATTATTTCTATCTTGTCACCTGGATGAATGTTTGCAACACTTTGCGTGAAGATATTAGCTCTTTCTTGCTCTAGAAGACTTGTTGTCTTTCCCTGTCTTTTAGCATTTTCATAAATCTGCTTTGCTTCTTCCCTTTTCTTTATTACTCCTTTTATTATTCTGTCACCAATCTTCATTGTCATCTGATTGACTGCAGCAGTATGAGGAAGGGGAAATACATATACTGCTTCGATTGTTTTATCATAGGGATTCTCGAATTGCTGGGTTACATTGACTTCAGAAATGAAACCACTTATTCTTCCCTTGACTGAAGTATGTTTCAATGGTAAATTGTAGGTTTTTCCAGATTGATCAGTTGTGATAAGAGATCCTTCTGTGATAGTATTCTCTGATTTTGCCAATAGCATGCTAGTAAGCATGATAATCAGGAGGATAATTTTAGTAGTCATCTTTCTTCCTTTCCTTAAAGTTGATTCTTACTAAAATTATCCAATAATTTTGAAATTATTCCAGACTAAAAATTTCTTTTGGGTTTATACTTGTCATTAAGATTTTTCATTATCTCATCAATCTTCTTCTTTCTTGCCTCTTCAATTAATGTATATTTCAGACTTTGTTTGACCTCAGATAATGATAAAAGTGAGCCTTTTTCCTTTAGATCAATACATTTGACTATTATGTAACCATTAATTACCTTTATTGGTTCCTTTGAAATCTCTCCCTTTGCAAGCTGCCAGATTGCTTGACCAGCAGATGCACCATAATCCGTCATGGTCTTGCTCATATCAGACCATCCTGCATCTCCCTTGCTTTTACTGAAATTTATATCATCATGATCCTCTGGTATCAAGGATTTGAAATCCTTGTCCTTGATTTTCTCAAGGGTTTTTAAAGCTTTGGTACTGTCTCTTACGAATACTCTCTGCATATGCTTTATCGTTTCCTTGACAGTGAATTTCTTTTCTTTATTGTCATTATAGAATTTTTCGATATCTTTATCAGTTACGTCTGTTCCCTCAATCTGCCTGCTAATGAACAATCTTGCCATAAGTCCTTCATATTGAAGAAGATCCTGAAACTGGAATTCTGCAGATTTTGGTATTTCTCCTGATCTTGCTTCCAGGCAGAGAAGCTGGACATTAATCCAGTTCTCTATGAATTCCTTCTTTTCTTCATCGCTTAGGCTTTCATAAGTTCTTTCAGGGGCAGCATTTTTTACCATCAGTTTAAGCATTCCTTCGGTCAATTCGTTGTTTTCAACTTGTGCAAGAATCTTGCCTCCAATCTTGCTTTTTAATTCTTTATAGCTTGCTTTTTTGGCATCCTTTGAGCATGAAGACAGAACAAGAGAAAAAAACAGTAACAAGATCCAGTAAAACTTCATAATCTCTCTCCTTTAAAAACAACTTGACTTTGTTATAGCCAATTATAAGTTCTTTTGCATGAAATTATTACATATTTATTTAATTGCTATTTGTTTATTTATTGCTTCTTGCGGTCAATCAAAAAAAACTCCAGATAAAAAAATTGACTATGATTCTATTTCAAAGTCTGTCAGAAAGTATGAGCTAACAGAGAATAGTGTTAAGGAAAACTTGAAACCTTTATTGATTGAACATACAAAGGAAGTTCATAAGATTTATAAGAAATATAATGATGAATCACATTTACATGGATATATGAAAATCTATCTTAAAATTGCTTCTAAAGGAAATATTGACAAGGTTGTAATTCAGTCAGATATTCAAAACAATGAGTTTCTTAAGGAAGTAGAGAAATACTATTATAACATCAAGTTTCAACCGACAGGTTTAGATACGGCTATAACTGTGCATTTCACGAATAATTTCGAGAAATAGTAAAAAAGAAAAAGCGAAGCAAGTATTCATTTAATAGGAACTCCAGTTTTTAAATCCCACCCTTTCAGAGTATAATATTCATCTAACACTTTCCTGAATTTGCTGCCATCCATTTTCATCTTATAACCAATCAAGGGATTGATCCTGTATTCCTCCTTTTCATAGTAAGGAATGAGTAATTCATCATCCTTCCTGCTTCTGTTATAATTTCTTGCCTGAAGCATCCTGTCCAGATCAAGTATTTCTGAAGCACAGCTCTGAAATTCGCTTTCTTCCATTTCAATCCCAGTAGCAAGAGTGAATAACCTGTGTTCAAAGCTAGTTCCTTCAACTATTTCACCATCAGGAAGCTCAATCCTTGAAATATTATCTTCTGTATATCGCGAGAAAATTCTTGGGAAAACCTGATCATCAACAGGTAATGAATCTTTGTAAACACTTCTATAGCCATGAAAAACCGCAGGAAAAGCTTTTGCTTCATATGAGCTGAGTGGATCAGTACTCAATGAAGTGCCATAGATTTTCTCTCCAATTTCCTTAATTCTCTCCCAGCTTAATCCATATTCAGGGGAACAAACTGGAGACCATCCCATTACATTCTGTACATAACCATGACCTGAAGAAATGGGATCCCTTGTATCAACTGCCCACTGGATTGCCGCTACTATCCAGAAGGGGAAGAATATATGATTTATTCTATCCCCATGTCCATCCCAATGTCCGGCATATCCCCATGCTGGATAATAATCCTTCATTACATCTATTCCCAGATTCAGGATTTCAGCAGCTCTTCTTCCTCCTTCAGCCAGTATATCTCCCATTCCTTTCCTGAATGTAATGTTTTCTATCAAATGCTTCCAGAAATATATATCTGAGAAATTTATCTCCATTCCATCAATGTCTTTTATCATATTCTTTTCTTTGCATTCTTTAAGCCATGGAACAAGACCGACAAGTATCTCCCAATGATTGATTCCCATATCATTGCATAGTCTGCCAGCTTCAAATCCAGCTTCGAAGCCCAGATTCCAGTTATAGAACTGGTTTGCAGTTCCCGGAAAAAGCCCTGCAATGCAATCAACCTGCCCAGACAGTTTCCTTCCCTTGCATAAAACCGAAGGGACTTTTGTGTAATAGCGAGCATCATAACAGGGGATATGACACTGTTGTGTACATGCCTGGAAACGCTGACCATATTTATTCTTCATTTCAGGATCCAGTTTAGGAGTATGCGGCCAGCCATGTGAACCGTGAGCTTCCTCCCTTAACTTTCTGCAGAAAACCTGAAACCTTTCTTTATTCGCTGTAAGCAGTTCTCTTGTTCCTCTTATAACAATCGCTTTCAGGTTTTTACTTCCCATCAATGCTCCAAAACCACCCTGGCCAGAAGCACTTTCTGTCTCTGTAGCTAGAACAGCTATTCTTACCCTGTTTTCACCAGCTTGTCCAATTGCAACGACTCTGCATTTATCACCATATTTCTTCATCAGGATTTGCTGGGTTTCATAAATACCCAATCCCCAGAGAGTATCTGCATAGTTAATCTCAACAACATCGTTATTTATGTATAGAAAAACTGGATTCTTGCTGATCCCTTTTATCACGATACCATCGTAGCCTGCATATTTAAGTTCAGCTCCAAAGTGACCCCCAAAGGAGGAGCGAGTAAACCATGGAACTGGATATCCCTGAGGGGCAAGACCGCATAATGTTGTTCTTCCAGAAAAAGGGGCAATTGTTCCACATAAAGGACCTACCATGAAGATGAGAGGGGAGTTTTCCTCATATAATTCAGTTCCCTTCGAAATTTCATCCCATGCTATTTTAGTGGCAATTCCTCTACCGCCAATCCATTCAGGGAGATAATCAGAAGTAGGCTGAATATGAATTTTTTTACTGCTTAAATCTATCCTCAGGATTCTGCCAGTAAACGCATAAAGCTTTTTCACATCAGTATCAACTCATGTTTCCGAAACGTCTTTTTATTAATATACTCAGTGTATGATAAATAGTCCTTAAAACTTTCATCTTGCTGCCAGTAGGTTTTCTTTCATAATGCAGGAAAAACGGTATTTCTCCAATATTTACTTCAAGAAAGCCTATTTTTATGAGAATGTCAGCCATGCAATCAAAACCAGGCTGATTTATGAAATTTTCTCCATATTTTTCAAATGCAAGTTTTATAGTGCTTAATCTATAGGCTCTGTAACCGCAAGTATAATCCCTTGCTCCATTAGGAAAAAGAATTCTGAATATAAAGCTGGCTACCCATGAGAGAAATCTTCTGTAAGTATTCAGACCTGTAACCCTTGCTCCTTTCTGAAATCTCGATGCAATTACAAGATCATAACCTTCATCTATCTTTCCCAGAAGATCCGGTATTTTTTCAATAGGTTGAGTGTTATCTGCATCCAGGGTTATTGCCACAGGCTCTCCTTCTTTCTTTGTTTTGTCATTTATGTCTTGCTCAGAAAGCCATTTCATACCATCATACATTGTTTTACCAAGCCCCTTGTTAACTTCATGTCTTATGACAAAGATATCAAGGTATTCCCTTGCTCCATCACAGATAGAATAAGTTGTGTCAGAACTTCCATCATCAATGACTACTACTTTGATTCTAAGGTTTTCAGGCAGCTTCTTGATTTCATCGAACAAAAGGGGAAGAGCCTTTTCTTCGTTATATGCAGGGAGCATTATATATAATCTTCTTCCCTGAAATTCAGTATTACTTTCTTTCAATCAATTTCCTTCTCTCAAGCATTAACCTCTGCTCATCAATTTTGTATTACTTTTTTGTCAAGAAATTTGGGTTAGATTTACAAAGTGCATCATTATATCCAGAGAAGGAATTCCTTCAAGTATTTGGTAAGATCTGACTTGAATGCCTCCGTTATCTTTCTTGCCTTTAGCGAGAGTAGCTCACCGAGTGCTCTGTATATTTTATTGGATATTACTGGATTGCTATCCGAAAGATTTATGAAGTCAGCTCTTGTCAGCTCAAGAACCTCTGAAGTAACTGCTGCAATAGCAGATGCGCATCTTGGCTTCTTGTCAAGCAATGCCATTTCACCAAAGGTTCTCCCTTTGAGAATTTCATTCAGCAGTATTTCCTGAGATTCATTTTTTGCTTCTTCATCATTATAAAGCTCTTTCTGCCCCAGTATTTTTATTTTTCCATTCAGAACAATGAAAAGAGATTCCCCTGCATCTCCTTCCCTGAAAACTATTTCTCCAGACTGATATGTCCTGAGTTTAAAAACTCCAGCCAGACTTTTTATTTCATTTTCAGTTAAGTACTTGAAAATCTCTAGATTGTTATTCAAGACTGTCTCCATAAAACTCCTTGTTTTAGACTGTATCATCTTGTTATATAGTATTTGCATTATGTCAAGATTTTTCCATTATTCATGAATTCAGCTCTTGACTAAAATCAAATCTAATAAGGTTTTTGCTTTTGAATGAAATGATTATCTTCAATCCAGTCACTTTCAAGAGATTCACTGCAATCAACAGATTAGTTAAATCTGCTGCTTGCGAATATATGTCAGATGAAGTTGGGAAACCAACAGCAATAATGGTTGAATTATATGATGAGCTGAGAAATTCAGAAATTGGTATCATAATATCAGGCTATGCTTATGTTTTACCGAATGGGAAATCAACAAACGGACAAGCTGGGATTTACAGCGATGAGCTCATCCCTTTCTGGAAACCAGTTACTGAAACAATAAGGAAAGGGAAATCACTTTTCTTATGTCAGATAGTTCATGGGGGAAGGCAGGTAAGAGCTAAGGTAAATCCAGGTCCTGTTTGGTCATCTTCTGCAGTAAATGATAGTGTCTATAAAACAGAACCAAAAGCAATGAACATTGAGGAAATTGAAATGGTTATAAGAGCTTTCATTGATGCTGCTAAGAGATGCAAGCAAGCTGGTTTTCATGGAATCCAGCTTCATGCTGCACATGGATACTTGCTAAGCCAGTTCATGTCTCCTTATACAAACATCAGAACTGATGAATATGGTGGCAATCAGGAGAAAAGAAGCAGGATAATCATTAATATAATAAAAGGCATAAGGAAAGAAATCAAAGGCAAGTTCATTGTATCTGCCAAGGTTAATTGCGAGGATTTCAGGGAAGATGGATTGAAACTCGAGCAATCACTTGAAACAATAAAACTTATGGAAGAAGCTGGTCTTGATTTTGTTGAAATATCAGGAGGGATGTCTGAATCAACAATACCAACAATAAGGCAGAACATAAACAGCCTTATTGACGAAGGATACTTCAGGAAGCAGGCAGCATTCATAAAGAAAAATATCTCCATACCTCTTGCTGTGGCAGGTGGTTTCAGGACGCTTGCATTCATGGATCAGGTGCTTAGATCTGGAGAAGCTGACTTCATAAGCCTTTGCAGGCCATTCATCAGGGAACCAGACCTTGTTAAAAAATTCAAGGAGGCAGCTATAAAATCAAAGTGTATATCATGCAACAAATGCTTCAGTCCGAGAGGATTGAGATGTAGTGAAAGGGAGAATAAATGAAACCTACTTCATCAGAAATGATCGTGTTTATAAAGCATTTGCCTATTTTCCAGTATCTGGATGATGATGAACTATCCGTTTTCTCTGGTTTCCTTACATGGATTACTGTGGAAGAAGGTCAGTTCCTTTTCAGGGAAGGGCAGAAATCAACAGGATTGTTCTTTCTCCAGAATGGAAGACTTCAAGTGATAAAAGGAATAGACACTGATGAGCCTGAAACTATATCTTTCCTTAACAGGGGAGCAATAGTAGGGGAGATGGCAATGATAAATGGCCATACAAGATCTGCAAGCGTTGTTGCCATTTGGAAAGCAGATCTCCTGTTTCTAAGCAATGATGCATTCAAGATGCTTGAAGAGGAAAATCCAAAACTTACCGTAAAAATCCTGAAAAGCTTGATAAGGATACTTTCAGAGAGAGTTAGAAACAACTATCATGGACACTAATATAGAAATCCCTGTTATAAACAGGGATTTCTGAATTATAATCATTATGCAGTTGACTTGGCGATATTCATTTTCCTTGTATCTATCTTGCCATAACCAAATTGATAAGCTTTATAGATATGAGGAACATTAGCACCTGTTAATGATTTTCCGTACCATGGAACAAGGCTTGTTGTGTATGAATCAACAGCAATGGGATCAGTTCCAGCAATTATAGTATCAAGTTTTTTCAATTGACCAGGTCCACCGGGTCCTCCTGTCATCAATGCTCTCGTTGCATCCATTATAACGAGTGTCACATTAATAATGGAATATAAATCCGCAATTGCTTGCGACAAATCAAGATCCCTGTGGAATGTATGCCTGTTCCATATCAATCCCATATTCCCCTTCAAGGTAAAACTCACTCCTGAAGCACTATGAGACTTGGCGGTAGGCACAAGTATCATTCTTTCGCATTTATTGTACATCTTAAGCATTTCCACGCTTTTAAGCGACTTGCCATTTTTCACTTCATATTCTTCGTACATGCTTTGTCTTGTTGAGGGGAAAGCCATCACTTTATTAGACAATGCAGTTATCTGCTCTATTTTGGATTTCTGAAAACATGCTTCTGGGCTTCTCAATGGATAGTCCGCAATTATTATCTTGCTGGCACCAGCTGAAAGGCATCCCTTGACTACCGCCGCAATCACTTCAGGACTTGTTGTTGCACCTACCGAAGGATCCTGCGGGAACGAGATGTTCGGTTTTATAAGCACTTTCTCACCAGAGCTTATGAATGCAGACCACCCTCCAAGTAACTTTACGGCTTTGTTTACTGCATCTTCTGCTTTTCCTGTAACAACTGCCAGATCATAAGTTGATGCTGCCTTAAGCAGGCTGGGAATTCCCAATCCCATTGCAACTCCTGCAGTTGCTCCTATCTTCAGGAAATCCCTTCTGTTCATATCTGTCATAATATCCTCCTTAAAACTTACTAGAGATATTTTTGGCAAATAGCTTTATTACATTCAATGCTTCTTCATTGTCGTATCCATTCAGGATTACTTTTATATAGAATTGTTCCTGATGGAACTCCAGTATTGAATTGCCTGTATTCTGGTTGTATCTTGCCTCTTCCCCTGCATTTTCATCTGTCCATTCAGTGCAACCCTGGTGATCAATATCATTATAAAGAGAAGTTGCATTAGTCCTTGTTCCCTGGTCATACACCCAGACTTCAAGATCTGCAGTTTCCTGGTTGAATGTTCCCTTGAAATTCTGCTGTGCAAGTTCCTTGAAGCCATGTTCCATATATATGGGAGCTTCACCGTCTATAATCTCTTCCAGTTCACTCTGGTTCTTTGCATGCTGCATTTCTCCATCGCGTGTCCATCCGCTGAGCTCATTGTCTTCAGGTATAAGCTCACTTGCGGTCTTGTCGCAACCTGTCCCTGTGCCAGTGCCTGTTCCAGTTCCCGTACCTGTACCAGTTGCTGTTCCCGTACCAGTCCCTGTACCTGTTCCATCATCAGTTGTATCTTCTCCGCAATTATAAACAAGCATTGATCCTGTTATAAGAACTATCAGCAGGATTAGATAATTGGATTTTTTCATGTTTTCTCCCTTCATTTAGAAGTGATAATTTAAATCATGAAGTTAATATAAGGATTTATCAAAAAAAGTCAATGTTTTTCATCCATGAGATTGAAATTGAAAAGTCAGTTCATGATTTCCTGAATATTTGTCTGTCCTGCCAAAAAGTTTTTGCTTGACAATTACTAATCAGTAAAGGTACAAAGTATTAAACAGTGAAAATGTTCTATTATATTATCATTATAATTGTACTATTTTCAGAAATAAATCTGGGTTCTGAGCAGCTTTCATACTCAGGGATTTCAAACAGATATCTTACTCCCAACATCAATCTTGGTTTCACAAATATTGATGTAAAGCATTACAGGATAGAGATAGAACCATTCTGGAATACAAAATCAATAAAGGCAATATGCACGATAAAGCTTCTGGTAGAATATGAACAAAAGACAGGATTTTCGGATAACAGGACAGCAGTTTCAGAAGTCCCCCCAAAGAAGAGCAGGATTCTTAGCATTTATCCTAATCCTTTACTAGAGAGAACCAGCTCATATATAAAGTATGAACTGTCTGATGATTCTCAGGTAGAGCTGAACTGCTATGATATTACTGGAAGATTTATCGGGAAGATCTTTGAAGGAAACAGGAAACAAGGCAGATACATAACAGTGATAAATAACAAACTTAACCTCTCTTCAGGAGTATATATAATAGAACTTATTGCAAATCATGAGAGAAGGGATGTAAGGAAGATTGTAGTGATGAGCTAGAGATAAACAGAAAGGAAGGTTGAAATGAAAACATTTGTATTATTTATAGTTTTATTGTCTTTTTCTAATCTGCTTTTTTCAAATCCAGGTGATTTGATATGGAAGTATCAAACCAAGCTACCAGTTTACTCCTCTCCTTGTGTCTCAGATGGAGTTGTTTATGTTGGTAGCTGGGATAATTATATCTATGCAATAAACTACTCGTCTGGTACAATTAAGTGGAAATATAAGACAGGAAGATCTATTTCATATTCTTCACCTTGTGTCTCACAAGGAATTGTCTATATTGGTAGTGAGGATAATAGTCTTTATGCAATAAACATTTCTGATGGAACTCTGAAATGGAGATATCAGACATCTTGCTCAGTCATATCTTCACCATGTGTATCAGAAGGAGTTGTTTATATAGGTAGTTATGATTGCTTTCTTTATTCGCTAAACAATAGTGACGGAACACTCAAATGGAAATATCAGACATGTAACAACATCTGTTCATCTCCTATTATTTCAGATGGTGTTATTTATATAGGCAGTTGTGATACTTATATTTACGCAATAAACAGCACAGATGGAAATGTTAAATGGAGTTATAAAACAGATAAATGGATACAATCTTCCCCATTTGTATCAGATGGTGTCGTTTTTATTGGAAGTGATGATAATTATCTTTATGCAATCGAAGCTTCTGATGGAAGTCTTAATTGGAGATATAAAACTGGTGATTATATTCACTCCTCTCCTTGCGTTGTAAATGGAGTGGTTTATATAGGAAGTGGTGATAGTAATCTTTATGCAATAAACAGCTCACAAGGAGCTCTTAAATGGAAATACCAGACTGGATTGCCAGTTTACTCTTCGCCTTGTATTTCAAAAGGAATTGCTTATATAGGAAGTGATGATCATTATCTTTATGCAATTAATTCTTCTCAAGGAACACTTAATTGGAGATATCAGACAGGCAAGGCAGTCAGATCTTCACCTTGTGTTTCAGAAGGAGTTGTTTTTATTGGTAGTGATGATGGTTTTATTTATGCTATAGAGACTTATGGATATACTGGTTTCAAGGATAATAAATCAGCTTCTTATATTCCAGCCAAATCCTTCTCAGTTTCTCCTAACCCCTTCTCCTCACGTTTATCTATTTTCTTGCAATCTTCAGGGGCAGTCTATTCATTGACTGGACAATTAATTATTAAATTGAATAAAGGCAAGCACTTTCTTGATACAAGCAAATGGAAAGAGGGAGTATATATAGTGAAGAGTGATAAGGAATGCAAGAGGGTTGTGAAGGTAAGGTAAAGGAGAGTTAAATGAAAACTTTATTAGTTACTTTAATATTTATATTATCAAGTCTTCTTATATCAGCACCAGGGGATTTGATATGGAGATACAGGACAACCAGGGAAATCTGGTCGTCACCTTGTGTTGCAAACAGAAATGTTTATGTTGGAAGCAATGATCATAATTTATATGCGTTGCATTGCATAGATGGAAGCTTCATCTGGAAATACCAGGCTGCCTGGTATGTAACCTCTACTCCATGCGTTTCAGGAGGAGTTGTTTTCTTTGGAAGCGAGGATTCATTTCTTTACGCAGTGAACTGTTCAAACGGAAGTCTTAAATGGAGGTACAGAACAGTTAATGATATAGACTCATCTCCTTGTATTTCAGATGGAGTAGTCTATATAGGAAATGATTATGGATACGTTTTTGCAATCAACAGCTCAGATGGTACATTAAAATGGAGATATCAAACAGGTAGTGCTGTTGAAACTACTCCTCGTGTCTCAGATGGAGTAGTTTTTGTTGGGAGTCATGATAGTTATATTTATGCGATAAATTGCCCAGATGCAACTCTTAAATGGAGATATAAGACTGGAAACTGGATTGAATCCTCTCCCTGTATAGTTAACGGAGTTGTTTATATAGGAAGCGACGATCATTATCTCTATGCATTAAACAGCTCAGATGGGAGTTTAAAGTGGAGATACCAGACAAGTTATCTTGTAAGATCCTCTCCCTGTGTCTCAGAAGGGGTTGTTTATTTTGGAGGTTGGGATAGTTACCTGTATGCACTTAATGCCACAAACGGAAGCCTGAAATGGGTATTTAAGGCAGACTATCGTATTGATACTTCACCTTGTGTCTCAGATGGAGTTGTTTATTTTGGAAGTAATGACTGGCATGTTTATGCAGTAAGAATTTCAGATGGATCGTTGTTATGGAAATATGAAACTGGTGCTGTTGTAGTCTCATCTCCATTTGTTTCAGAAGGGGTTGTTTATATCGGTAGTGGCGATTATTATCTTTATGCCTTGGAAACATACGGTTACAGTGGTTTCAAGGAAAATGAATCTGCTTCCAATCTTCCAGAAAAATCACTATCAGCGTCTCCCAATCCGTTTTCCTCCCGTTTGTCCATCTCCCTGCCATCTTCAGGTGCAATCTATTC
>JAFGND010000031.1 GCA_016927185.1 Candidatus Coatesiibacteriota bacterium | reverse complement strand
GTTTTGTCCTTATATTATAGGTGAAACTTTTTTAATGGAATAATTTCAGATTTGAAAGGAAATTTTATTGCATGTTTTTCTATAGTGCATTGAAAATAAAAAAGCCTGAAAGGAGTGATACAATTAACTGGCAATTCAACTACTACTGCATTAAGCTTGACATGAAATGAACTTCATTAATTGAAGGCAAAGTATACAACTTTATTCAACACACTATTTACCAGCGGAGGTAACAATGAAAGATTTTAAATTAAGCCGCTTCAAGACATATTCAGGAGCGAATTATTATCTAGATGAACAGGCTGTAGTATTTGATCTGGACATGTCAGACAAGATTCCAGACATAGATCACTTCCTTGTCGAGATTTCAAAAAAATTTCCTGCAATCAAGGAAAAGACTATTAATGATATCCCAACTTTGCTTGCAGAAACTATTATTCATATCCAGCTACTTGATATGAACCTGTTTTCAAAAAAATATAATGTTATTGAAAGAGAGGGTTACTGGACAATAGCCATACAGTATCTTGATGACAAGATTACCGAAGATGCAATATATTTTGCTGTAGATTGGCTTCATGATATCATGGATAGAGTGGAATTTCCATTTGAAAAGAAATTCGAGAAACTTGCCAAAGACTTTGACAGAACCTTGTTTGGAGGACCTACATTATATCATATTCTGGAAGCAGCATATCTTCAGAATATTCCATTATTCTATATCTATAATGAAAATGTTTTCCAGATGGGCTATGGCAAGTATCAGAGAAGAGGCAGATCAACAACTATCCATACTGACAGCATAAAAGATACTGAATTTACAATGAACAAGGATATGGTTAAAGACTTCCTGTTTGACTTCAATTTTCCAAGCCCGAAAGGTCAGCTTTGCTTTGATGCAGAGGAAGTAGTTGAACAGGCTGAACAGCTAGGCTATCCTGTTGTTGTCAAGCCACTTGCCGGACACAAAGGCCAGGGTGTTCATACTAACCTGATGAGCGCATCCGAAGTCAGGAATGCTTTCGATCTTCTTGCAAGCCAGGTTCCTGAAGGCAAGGAATGGGACGGAGCACTTATCGAGAAGCAGGTAAATGGCACGGATCATAGACTGCTGACTGTTGGAGGAAAATTCGTTGCAGCACTGGAAAGAGTCCCTGCATATGTTGAGGGAGACGGAAGACATACAATTGGAGAGCTCATAGAGATAGAAAATGATACAATTGAAAGACTTGATAATGCAAGGTCTCCTCTTTGCAAGATAAAGGTAGACAATGACTTGATTAACTTCATTGCAGCCCAGGATCTTGACTTGAATAGCACCCCCAAGGAAGGTGAGAGAATAACTTTAAGAAGAGTTGCAAATATTTCTGCTGGTGGAGTAAGCATAAATGTCACTGACAAAATCCATCCAACGAATGTAAAACTGGCTGAAGACATTGGAAAGTATTTATGCGTGACATGCCTTGGTATTGATTTGCTTGCAGAAGATATTTCAAAACCGTGGACTGAAAGCCCAACTGCCATAATAGAAATCAATGCAGGACCTGGAGTATTCATGCATCTGGCACCAGCTATTGGAGGAAGCGTAAATGTTCCTTCAAAAATAATAGATCACTGGTTTGAAGATACTCCGTCAGGTAAAATTCCCATAATCGCAGCGAACAGATTAAGCAAGAATCTTGCTGAAAAACTAAGCAAGATTGCATCAGATGCAGGTTATGAAGAAGTTGCCTGCCATACACAGGAAGAAGGTCTTTTTGTGAATAGTGAATTCCTTTGCAAGAATGAAGATTACTGCAAGAATATCAAGAATGCACTAAGAAACCCGAAACTCGATTTCGCAATTTTTGAAGCAACTAGCTCTTCCATACTGGATTATGGATTGTTTTTCAAGGGATCTAATATAGTCATTCTTGATGATCCTGACAATACTGAAGAGATTCTGACAAGAGATCTTGTCCCTGAAGGCGTCTTGATTGAAACAGGACCAAGAAACAAGGAAATAGTTGTCACTAGAAATGGCAAGGAATTGAAAAAGCAGGCATGGGAAAATGAGGAAGACCTGGAAAACAAGATTGCTGCTTTAGTGAAAAAGTATTTACCAAGACAATAGGAGATTGAAATGAGCAGTCTTACGCTACTGAAAGGAACTGAAGTATATTCTCCAGAATTCATTGGGAAAAAGGATATACTTCTTGGATCAAGCAGGATTTTAAGCATTTCTGATAATATTGAAATTCCAAAAGGACTTGAGTGTGTTGTAATAAACTGCTCCAAATTTCAGGCAATTCCTGGCTTGATAGACTGTCATGTTCATATTGCAGGTGCTGGAGGCGAAGGCGGACCAAAAACAAGAACTCCTGAAATCCAGCTTTCAGATATGTTATCTGGCGGAATAACAGGGGTTGTTGGCTGCCTGGGCACTGACGGGATTACCAGGAATGTCGAGAGCGTCCTGATGAAGGCTAAATCCCTGAAGGAAGAAGGAGTTTCAGCATGGATTCTGACTGGTGCTTACCAGTATCCTCCAATAACTCTTACAGGAAGCATAGAGCGTGATATTTGCCTTATCAAGGAGTGCATTGGTGTTGGAGAAATTGCTGTAAGCGACCACAGATCCAGCTGGCCTTCCACAAAAGAACTTCTCAGACTGGCTGAACACGCAAGAGTTGCCGGAATGTTAGCCGGAAAGGCAGGAATAGTAAACCTTCATATGGGTGACATGCCTGAAGGAAAAAATCACTTCCAGCCGGTTTATGATGTGATCGGTTGCTCTACCTTGCCAATTACCCAGTTCCTGCCGACACATATAAACAGGAACTCTGACATATTCGAACAGGCAAAGGAATATGGTAAAAAAGGAGGATATCTGGATATCACGGCAAGCAGCTATCCATATTATCCCCAGTATGAAACAAAACCTTCAAAAGCTTTGAAAGAGTTGATTTTATCAGGAGTGGATATAAGGAAAATAACAATCAGCTCGGATGGAGGAGGTAGCCTGCCTGATTTCGATATAAACGGCAACCTTATAAGCCTGAAAGTGGGAGATATGTTCTCGATTTTCAGGGAAATGCGTGAAGCTGTTCTTGATGAAGAGATTAATCTTCAGGATGCAATATTGCCTGTAACCGCTAATGTGGCAGATATTTACAAGCTTAAAAGAAAAGGCTACCTCAAGGAAGGTTATGATGCAGATATTGTATTGCTTGACAAGGATTTGAATATCAATTATATTATATCTAAGGGGAACATTCTCCTTGCTGACGGGATAATCCTCAAGAAAGGAACTTTTGAGAAATAAGGATAAATGGATGCTGATTGATGCAGAAAAAAAGGAAAAATACGAAAATATTTACTTGAAATGGCAAAAAGAGATTCTGTGTAGTAGTAGTTTAAACTCTACTGAAGAGAATATCTGCAAGTTATATCATGACTTTCTGAAGAAATACCTGAAAGAGGAAGAGATAGAAGAATATCTCAAGGCAGTAAATGAACCTGAATGTCTGATTTTCTCACTCAGAAACTATTGTGAAAACATATCTTCCTTCTATCAGATAGAAACGGTTTTCTATATTCCGGCATCTTCAGAAAGAGAATCTGTCAAGCTTCTTGAGAATAAAGTCAAGGGGTTAGATTACAAGATAAACAAAGTGAAAGAAATAGAAAGAGACAAGAAACTCTTATGAACAAGGGAACTTTGTTTATTATTGGTGGAGGAGAAGATACAAGCAAAGACAAGATAGTTCTCAACGAGCTAGTGTCGGAAGCAGGCGGGACAAAGGCAAAAATAGGAGTCATCACTACAGCAACTGAGCACGAGAGAGATGTTATCGGCAAGTACAGGAGTGCATTTTCCCAGATAGGAGTAGCGGAGATTTATCATTTTGATATAAGAAGAGCAGAAGATGCAGATGAGGACAGATACTCAGCTGCATTGGCAAGTCTTGATGCTGTACTGTTTTCTGGTGGATCTCAATTACGTCTCACTACGATTCTTGGGGGAACAAGTTTCATAAAAAAACTTGAACAGAGGTTTTCTGAAGGGATTATTATAGCAGGAACTTCAGCTGGAGCTGCTTGTCTAAGCAATCCAATGATTCATGAAGGAGCAAGTGAAGATTCCTTTTATTATGGAGATGTGAAAGTTTCACCCGGTTTTGGATTTATCTCTAACTCAGTGATAGACACTCACTTCGAGGCAAGAGCAAGAATAGGCAGGTTACTGCAGGTAGTAGCAATAAATAACAGCCTTTTAGGAATAGGTATAGGAGAAGATACCGCATTAGTAATAGCATCTGAGAATATTGCCAGGGTAGTTGGCACGAGCATAGTTATGATTGTAGATGGTGCTAACATAATTAATACTAATGTTGATCAGATTGATTATGGAGAACCAATCTCTCTATCCAATGCAAGGATTGATGTGATAGCACCTGGACAATCTTATGATCTTAATGAAAAGCAATTTACAAGGGAAAGCAAAAAAAAAGGGAATAAATTTCTTTTTTTCTGATAATTTATCTTGACAGGACTTTCTGAAATAGATTTCTTACTAGGAAAGGAAAGGAGATATCCAGAGCTATGAAAACAAAAAAGATTGAAAACCAGACAGGTCTGGAAGATAGCAAGCAAGAGATATCTGCTCATAAAGGTCTTTTTGATGATATTGAAGATGAAGTAAAAGTTGCTGGATATTATGACTGGGATAATTACGAACCAGATCTCAGTCCCCTTAAAAAAGCATTGAGAAACGGGAAAATCCAGAAAGAGGAGTTTCTTCTTCTCAAAAGATTGTTCGCTGAACGCCCAATAATTGCCAACAAGGAATTAGCTCAAATCCAGGCTGATGAATTTTTACTGGAGAATGAACCAACCAGAAGATTTGATGTATTGATTGCTGTTGAAGACTGGGTACACAAAAAGAGAATGGTTAAAAGGGATAAGGCAGTATCACAGGATCATATAAAGCAACTTAACGAATTGATACACAAAGAGGAAGAAAGACTTGATGTAAAGAAAAAACCAACAGAATTATATACCTTGTTTGGAGTTATAGCAGCAGGCATAATTGCCCTTTTCATTTTCAGGAGAGACATCGGACAAAGCATTGGAATAAATCTGGGAGATCTCGGGAAAGGAAAGGTAACTGAGACAAGCGCAAGAAAAACAGAGGCTATCAAGGTTGTTGATAAGGCAATGAAGAAGGATACTGGCAATCAATATTCTTCAAATCAGTCTAATCAGGTTGATAATTCAGGTAATCAAACCAGCAGTCAGCCTTCGGATCAGGAAAATAGCGAGGAAGCAAGCAATAACAATGCTTCCACTGCAGACAAGAGTCCTGATGCTCCAACTCAGTTCTATATAGACAGACATGGAAGAAAAAGAGAGAAACTCTCTGCACAAAGCCACCAGTATAAATATAATAATGATAAATCATCAAAGGATGTCGTTAAGAGAGATGGTGGCGAGATATCCGCCAAGGCAAGCAGAACCACAAGGGGATCAATACAGCAACTCATACAGCGATATGTAAACAGGGGTGCAACTTTGTCAGGGACAGTAACATGTTCAATAATAGTAGATTCTTCAGGTAATGTAACAAATGTTAATGTATCAGGCGGAAACATGCCTTCTGAGCTGAGATCAGAGATAAGAAGAGTCCTTCAATCATTAAGTTTCTCAGCAGCACCTGGAGCCTCTTCTTATTCATATAGCTGGTCGTTTAATCTGTAGGATATAGATTGGGTTCAGAAGTACTTTTATCAGGCATTTTGGTGATTATTCTGGGTTTATGTGTTGGCAGTTTCCTGAATGTTGTAATCTGCAGGTTTCCAAAGGGAGAAAGTATTGTCTTTCCTTCATCTCACTGTCCTATTTGTAAGTATCCAATAAAAGCTTATGACAATATTCCAATACTGAGTTGGATAATACTTAAAGGGAAATGCAGGAAATGTAATTGCAGGATACCGCTGCGATATCCTGTAATAGAACTAACGACAGGAATGCTTTTTGGAATCCAGTATTTCCTGTATTTGAAAAATTTTTCCAGTAACTTAGAATTAATCCCATTGTTTATATTTGTTTCAGTTCTTTATTCTCAATCAGTTATTGATATTGAAACACAGATGCTTCCTTTCAGCTTGAGTCTATTCGGAATATTCACAGGTTTGTTATGGGCTTTGTTCAGAAATACCTGGTGGGATTACTATCTTGCTTGTGCAGCTGGATTTGCTATAATGGGAATGATTGGGCTTGTAGGTAAATATATCTATAAAAAAGAAGCTATGGGAGGAGGAGACTTGGTATTTGCTGCATTTCTTGGCAGTTTTTTGGGGGTTAAAAACATGGTTACAGCTTTGTTCATTGCTTTTTTTGTTAGTGGCATATTCGCAATATTCTTTCTTGTATCAGGAATGAAAGGAAGAAAGGATGAATTCCCTCTAGGACCATTCCTGGCTTTAGGAGGATTTCTCTCCCAGCCTTTCATGAATATTTCAGAAGGTTTAAGGAAATATTTCGGTTTTTAGCAAACCTTATTTATCACTATTTTTCTTTAAAAGTTTCTTCCAGTTTCCTAATCAGGGCTTCACCTCTTAAATTCTTGGCAATAACATTTCCCTTTGGATCTATCAAAAAAACTGATGGAATGTAATTTACAGAAAAAAATTCAATGAGCTTATTACCTGGTTCCCATGATAAATGTCCCTGTTTCCATTCTGCCTTATGCTTTTTTAAAAACTCCAGCCAGTCTTTCTTTTCTCTGTCCAGAGAAATGCTTATTACAACCAATCCTGACTTATTAAATCTCTTATGTGCTTCCTCAATAGTTGGTATCTCATTTATACAAGGTCCGCACCATGTAGCCCAGAAGTCTATCAATATATATTTCCCCCTGAAATCTTTTATAGAAAATGATTTACCTTCCTTTACATCCTCTATTTTATCATCTGGTACTTTTGAACCAAGAATGCTGATTTCCTTTTCAATATTATCTGCCACTTTCTTGTTTACTGCCTTGAATTCCTTTATAAGCTTCAATGCTTCATCCTTTTTATCTTTGGAAATAAGAAGATTTATTTCAAGATTATAGGCACCTGTCAATAATTCTATACTTTTCGAATACTCTTTCCTGATGTCAGAAAATGCCTTTCTTGCATTATCAAGATCTCCAAAATCATTACCCAGATGATAAGCTTTGGTGAGCTTTAGCATGCCTGAATATCTTTCTGAAATTCCCTTGGTTTCCAAAGCTTTATCTATATATGAAACAGCTTTCTTGACATCAATAGGGGAAAAAATCCTGTACAGGATAATATAAACTTCCATCTTATCATTGTCAGTTACTTTTTCATCCAGGATTTTCAATAATTCTTTCTCTATTTCCAGTATTTTGGCTTTTCTATTCTCTATATTCATTTCATTTTCAAAACCGATTTTCTTGATGATTGATTCAATTTTATCTTCCATCTCCTCAGATAACTCTGCATATGATTGGTTTATATTAAGAAACAGAAATAAAACAACTAACAAACACTTTCGTAACATTTAAACTCCTTTCTAACTAGCCATAAGAAGTCTCTTTCTAAGACTATTTTTTATAAGTTGATAAACAACAAGCACTCCAGGGAGATATATAATTATTGGTATTAGGTAAATGATTATAATCCCTCCAGCAGTTATTGCTGAAGCAATATAAAAAGTCCCTTTGGTTACCGTGCTAAGGATAGCAATAGGGATTAAAGCAATAAACATCCCGAAATAATTAGCAGATATCACAATAGCTCCCATAACAAGCATGGTTATGAAAATTTTAAGACTGCTTTGAAATATGTCTTTCGTATTTGAAGAGATATATATAGAAACCAGAATAACAAAAAAGGAGTATATGAAAACATCCAAAACTCCTGCAAGAAATATTGGAATCATTAATAGTATTTTCTGCCAGAAGACTAATTGCGACATTAAAAAGCTAGCACCAATAGCTCTTGTAATAGGTGATCCTAACTGCAAGAATATTATAGGTATTGAAATCTTGAAAAAACCAAGAATCTTGCCTTTTATAAACTTGTTGTCAGGGAAAGGTGTTGAAAGGAGAATTTGAAAAAAACCGCTTTCCCTTTCTGAAATAATACTGGCTGATATCTGATATATTAATGCAATGTAAACAAGATAATTTCCTAAAGGTATAAGGCTAATTGGTATTCCAAGAATAAGGCATAATAACAGGATTAATAGATATTTCTTTTTTGATAGATAATTAACCTTGCTTAGAATACCTGAGGTTTTGCATGTTAAAAAGTAAATGGGATTTTCCTTTGATTTGAAATCAAATCTTATCAATAAACTGTCATCTACTTCTTTTTCTTTTTCAGTAAATGATTTCTGCATTGAATCTTTGTTTTCAATCGCAAGAAATACTTTCTTGTTCTCAGGGACTCTTAATTCTCTCTGCTTCTCTATTATTTTGATACATAGATTTAATGCTATGAATGAAAAAAACAAAACAAGCAATGAATATATTATTGTAGGTATATAATAGGGTTCTGATACTAGCAATAGATGATTTAGATTGTAAACTGGATTCAGTGTAAGTATAACATATTTTACTGCTTCATTAATAATAGAAGGCACCTTTTTTTCAGGGATAAAAGCAAGTGGTAGAGACAATAAATTAAAACCAAGAAAAGCAAAAAGACTTATGAAAAATGCCGTAACTGACTTCTTTGATAATGCAGAGAAAAGAATTCCCAATGCTGCCACTCCAATAAGCGTTATAATCATCAGAAAAGTGGCTGACAGGATTCTTACCGGATTGAATCCCCCCAATCCTATGAGTATTCCTGCAAGCGGCAGAACCAGGGATACGAAATTAAAAGCATTCCATAATGATGCAATATACTTACCACTTACTATTCCCCTTGCAGAAATGGGGGTCAGAAGCAATATCTCTAGCGTACCGTTTTCTTTTTCAGAAGTGATTGTTCTTGAAGTGCTTCCAAGCAATAATAGAAGGCTCAAAACGAATATTATCCACTCAAGAACTATGAAGAAATAAAAGCCAAGAGAAATTGGATTGAATTTTGGATCAAGAGAAGCTATAAGAAAAAAGAGGAGGAATAATCCATAGATAACCAATGGGAAAAGAAATCTTATAAGAATCCCCTCTTGCTTTTCGTTGAAGAAAGAGGTCTCCCTCAGGAAAAGTGGATTTATCAATCTTCACCACCAGTCATTCTCAAAAACAGCTCTTCAAGTTTCAGCTTATTTTCTGAAATAGTCTGTATCCTTAATCCTTTATCTATTAATAATTTAGGGAGAAAACTCACATCGTCGCATGAAGGAGATAATTGAACAACTATTGAAGAGTCTGACCATTTATATGATACAATTTGTGAATACTCGCATAATACATCTTTATTCTCCAGAGGAGGTCCTGAAAACTCGATCCTTAGCTCTCTATAAGGCTTGAGAGTTTGCAAAGCTCTTTGCAGGCTTCCGCTATATTTCATTTCCCCTTCTTCTATAATCCCTATTGAAGTACATATTTCCTTGAGTTCTGCAAGTATATGTGATGAAATCAATATGGTTTTTCCCATTTTCTGTAGTTCGAGAAGTATACTCTGAAGTTCCATCCTGGCTCGTGGATCCAGTCCTGAAGCAGGTTCATCAAGTATAAGTACTTGAGGATTATGAACCAATACTCTTGCAAGACTCAATCTCTGTTTCATTCCTCTGGATAATCCTGTTATCCGCTTGTTTTTTATATTATCAAGCTCCGTAAGAGAAAGAATATCTGCTATTATCTGATCTCCTTCGCTAAATTCGAATCCATATGCTGAGGCAAAAAATCTGAGATAATCTATAACTGAAAGGTCATAATACGCCTGAAAAACATCTGGCATGAAACCCATTCTTCTTCTCACTTCATCAGGTTCTCTGGTTGACGAATAACCGAAAACAAATGCTTCTCCTGAAGTTGGAGCAAGAAGTGTTGCCAAAATCCTCATGGTTGTTGTCTTGCCTGCACCATTAGGTCCGATAAAACCATAAATCTCTCCTGGAGGAACTTCGAAAGAAAGATGCCTGAGAGCCAACTGAGCTCCATATCTCATTGAAATATCAATAACCTTGATAGCTGGGGTTTTTGATGTCTGGCTAATTGCCATACAAATATCCTTCTTTAATCGTTCTTAAAATACGTCTGATTTCAGCCTGTTTTTCATTATTAATTCTGCCTGGTTCCCTGATTTCCTGTTCCACCCACTCGCTGACTAATACCAAATTATGCAAGTCATTTTGATTGCTTTTCGAAAAATCATTTCTGGTTTTCATGAATCCCATCTGGTATTCAACGGTCAGGTACATTGCATGTGTTGTTTCAAGAATAAGTCTGTCAAGTGATTCATCTGCGTCATCCAGGGCAATAAAAAACTCCTTTTTAGGTTTACTTTTATTGTTTTCATCAACATAAGTCGGGTTTATGATCCATTCATTAAAAAAGGTGAATATACTGAATGCAGAAAACAGAAATACAAACGAAATCAGAGCTAATGAGTGTTTCTTTTTCATGCTTTTCAACACAATCAAAGACAATAGAACTAACGGAACCAGGCCTGTTAATTCAAATCTTGCCATGAAAGGATAGGCTTGATGTCTCAGCCAGCAAAAAAACAGATAGGGAACAAATGCAATAAGAAACCATATTATCAAAAAGGCAGTCAATTTGCTTCTTGCAAAGCTCTTCTTTATCTCTGAGAATGACATGAAGGGAAGTATAAACAGATGGGGATATGCACAAATAAGTATTGGTAATAGTTTGGGAAAATTCCTCTTTATGGCAAACAAGGAAAATATCTGCTTGTTAGAATTAATATAACTATAATTGATTCCCAGAATGCTTCCAGTAACTTTGTAAAAGAATAACAACAATGGAAATAATGATACTGCAAGACCTGTTGCAATAAATAATGCATTCTTGAAAGACTTGTTCATAAGGATACTGAATACTATAAAAAACAAGATCAATGGGAAATGCGCATATCTGAAAGTTATGGCAAGACCTGAAAAAAAACCCAGAAAGAAAAAGGAGAGATTTCTCCTTGAAGTATAAGCTAGATAGCCAGCTAATGATATTATTGCTGCTGCCGGAAAATCACTCAAATAAGGCCTGTAAAGCAGAGTGATAAATCCTGGAGTCAGAAGAAACAACAAGCCTGACAGAATTGTATTATCTGAAAATTCTTCAGATGAATGATTCCTTAAAAAAAGAAATGAAACAAAAAAAACAATAGCAAATAATAGTATAACATATCTCTCTATATGTATTGTTTTTGCAATACCTAGAAAAAACCACCATCCAGGAGATTTCTCTGGATAGAATTTATCGCCATTTCTTATAAAAAGTGGTACAGGATGGTTATTTGTTTTAAGGTATTCTTCCTTTGCTATCTCGAACTCACTCTTAGTGAAGTACAACTTTCCCTTGCTTACTAAATCTGCTCCTATCTTGAAAGTATTATCATCAGGTTCAAGCAACTTCAAAGGAAGCAAAAGAATAAAAAAATATAATATGAAGAAACATAATACAAGAATCAAATAATTTTTGTCTTTAAGGATGCTATTTATTTGAAGCGTCATTCGGAAGGACATTCAGCTCAACAGTCTTTTCCCTGTTTTTATCGTAATATATTTCAACCTGCCATTTCCCTGTTGGCATATCTTCACTGCACCCCAGAAAAAAATAACAGATTTTCATTCTGCTGCTTATATAACTGGCTCCCAGACCAAGATCATATACTGTTCCATCCGGTGCAATCCATCTTGCCACAAACATCTCGGGAGAAGCATTATTCTTGGTTTCAATAATCAAGTAAACAGTATTAGCTGGATCAGCAACTATTTCGGTTATCTTGAGACCAATTTTTTCGCCTTCAAGATAATTCGTGAAATAAACATTGCTTAAATGATTTGCTAACAAATCATTACAAAATGTAACCAATACAAAAAAGACTAATCTGTTAAATGATACCATTTTAACTGATTTATTACCCCGATTATGATAACTGCTGACCTGTTTCAAGGAAGTGAATCTGATGTCAAGACTTTTGAAATTAAAAAGCATCAGCATTTATCAATTTTCAAGAATTCTTGAAAGCAGCAATGGATTGAATCTTGTATTGGACAGAATTGTACTATTAACTTGCTTATTACTTGATAATTCTTGACAAATCATTGACAGCTTTGATACAGGTAGATGCGGAAGGCTACATGAATACGGATTTAAATCTTGAATGCAATAAACTTATTCCTGATTTCATATTAGATAAACTAAAGCAGGAGTTGTTTGAAGGAAATTTCGTGGCTTATGTCATTTTCTGTGACATCTCAGGATTCACTGCCCTAACAGAAAAACTCCTCAATCATGGCAAACATGGAAGTGAAATATTAACTCAAGTCCTTCAGGCATCATTTGAGCCAATGATAGAAGCAATATATACTCACAGGGGCTTCATTTCATCATTTGGTGGAGA
Source organism: Candidatus Coatesiibacteriota bacterium (assembly GCA_016927185.1). Lineage (GTDB taxonomy): Bacteria > JAFGND01 > JAFGND01 > JAFGND01 > JAFGND01 > JAFGND01. Next base: position 25,375 of record JAFGND010000031.1, on the reverse strand, counting down.
CAGTTGCACTGCAATTTTTCCTGTAGATGATTCAAGAGACAGTGATTTAATAAAAAAGCATTCTGTTTCAAGCTGTCGTGAAATACTGAACCACTTTGAACAGAATGGGAATATGAAAACTGAATTCGGGGAACTAAAACTTGAAGTTAAGATTGGGGTCGCTTTCGGAGAGATTGAGTGGGGAATAGTTGGAAATAAGGAAAATATGGGGTATTACTTCAGGGGATCTGCAATTGAAAAAGCAGCCGAACTTGAACATGTAACGTCTGGTGGATCTTTCAGCCTTGCTGAAGATATTGGTATTACTGATATTGAAAGCATTGCAAGGACGGATTTTATTATCAGGGGATCAAGTATTGACAGGAGAATATTAAGACAATTCATCCCTGAAGAGCTACTGAATTGGTCTGGTGGTGAATTCAGACAAATAGCTACTATATTCATGCCTTTCAAGGGGCATCTCAGTTTTGAAAATATAGATAAACTCTATAAAATAACAAGCTCTGTTCTGACTGAATATGAAGGTTTTTTATCCAGGCTTGATTTTGGTGACAAAGGTGCAAAATTCCTGATTTTTTTCGGTTTTCCTAAAAGTCATGAGGATGATCTCAAAAGGGCTTTCCTCTTTGTAAACAAGTTCAGGAATGAAATAAGAAAGAGCGATTTGAATATGTTCTATACTATGGGTATAACTTATGGATTGGCTTATACAGGAGAAGCAGGAGGAAAAAAGAGGAAAGAATACACATCACTTGGAGATCTAGTAAATCTGGCAGCGAGACTTGCGTTTGTAGGTGAAATAAACGAGATATATTGCAGCAAAGAAACAGCTGAAAAAGCATCTTCCTTTGCGCGAATTCCCTTGTCAACTATGAAACTTTTCAAGGGTAAAAGCCTTAAATTGCCTGTTTATAGATATATTGGAATGAAGCAGTTTGTACAAAAAAAATTCTCATCCCTTCCTCTAATTGGAAGAGAGAATGAGATAAAGAACCTGCTTGATTATCTGAATGAAACCATACTCAGCACAGGAACAGGTGGGGTGTTCTATATTCATGGCAATCCTGGAATTGGGAAAAGCAAGCTTGTGTATTCACTCAAAGAACATCTGGAAGAGAATAACATAAAACACTGCTGGTTTCAATTCGTCTGCGACGGTGTTGTTTCCAAATCACTTGATTCAATAAAGAATTTCCTGATGCATTTTTTCAACCAGAGGGAGAATGATAACGAAGGCAATAAAAGCAGATTTATTTTCAAATTGAATGAGATAATCGAGAATGATTCAATATCAAGAAATATAAAGGATGAAATCCTGAGGACTCACTCTTTTGTTGCTAATGAGCTTGGCATAACAATAGAAGACTCGCTTTTTTCTAAAATAGACAATATAAAATTGAAAAAAGACATTCTTTTCACTGGATTGAAGGAACTATTCAAGGCTCAATCACAAATCAAGCCTCTTATCATGGAAATTGAAGATGGTCAATGGCTTGATTCTACAAGTAAGGAATTCATCGAAAACCTGATAGAGGAAATCGATGGTTTTCCGATAATGATTATTGTTACAAGCAGGTATAGAAATGATGGTTCAAAGGTTATTTTCACAAAAACAGGTAAATGCACCGTTAAGGAAATGGAATTATGTGAACTAAAAAGTGGTCTGGAAGAGCAATTTGCATATTTCATCCTTGGAAACAGCAATCTGTCGTGTCATGTAAAAGATTTCCTTTCAAGAAAATCCTCCAGCAATCCCTTTTATATAGAACAATGGCTCAAGCATCTCAAGGAATCAAATGCATTAAGACTTGTAGATGATAAATGGGAATTCTCAAAATCTGTATTTGACCTGCCATCCAGTATAGATAGCTTGATAATCGCAAGAATTGATTCTCTTGGTGTTCAGCTGAAAGATATGCTTCAACATGCCAGTATAATAGGTCAGAAATTCTCTATTGGTCTTTTATCAAGAATGCTTCTTTCAGATAAGGATATCAATTACAATCTTGAAGTTGCTGAAAAAGCACAAATGATTATACCTGAAGAGATTGCGATAAATATTGAGGAAGTCAGCTATTTCTTTACGCATGCCTTGATAAGGGATGTAGCATATGAAATGCAGCTTTCAGAAAGAAGAGCTGCACTTCATTTATTGGTGCTCAATCTCATTGAAAACCTTTATAAGGAAAACATGAATGAATATCTTGATGAGCTTTGTATTCATTCAGAGAAAGGCAGGGATCTGGAAAAACTAAAGCATTACTTGAGATTGGGAAGTGAATATGATGAGCTCAGATATAGATACAGAGAGGTGATAGAGAAGAACAAGAAGTTGATAAGCTTACTATGTGATACAGAGGAAATAGACAGTATAAAATTGAAACAATTTCAGCTTCATAAAGAACTGGCAGAATATAATGCTGCAGAAAGCATAATATCAGAATTAATCAGTTCAAATGAAGATAGTGAAGATATGTCCAGAAAAGCAGTCCTATACAAAAACTATGGAATGCTACTGAAGGATCTGGGACAATTCGATAAATGCCTGGATTATTTCCACAAATCACTTGAAATCCATGAAAACATAAATACACCGGATTTCAATGAAATAGCTGAAATATATAATTCAATATGCTTCTCATACCTTAGAATGAACAGAAAAACTGAAGCAGCCGTATATATCAAGTTATTATCTGAAATAACTGATGTTCATGATATAAACAAAGATATCAGGAATAATATATTCAATACTTTTGCTGTTTTCCATAAAATAAATGATAATATAGACGATACCATAAGATATTACGAGATTATTCTTAAGGATTACAAGGATGATTCACTTAATCCAAGATATGCAGATTTTCTTCATAACCTGGCAATCGCATATTTCAGGACAGGTGAATACAAAGAGACGCTCAAGTATATAGAGAGATCTTCAAATATATATCTTCAGATATTTGGAGCCAGTCACCCCAAAACGGTTATGAATACTGCCACTCTAGGAACAGTATTCATAAAACTTAAGAATTATGAAGAAGCAGAGAAAAAACTGAAGAATGCAGAATATATGTGTGAGAAAATATTCGGTCATGATCATTATTTCACATTAACTAATGTATGCAACATGGGATTGAACTATCTTGAAGCGGATAAACTTGAATTGGCAAAGGAATATATAGACAAGTTTTCCGAAAGATACAGTAAATTGTACGGAGAAGATAATAGTTATATGGTAAGCGTTTACAATGCCTATGCTGAAATATTCAGGAAACAGAAAAAATACAAAGAAGCTATTGAAATGATTAACAAGTCAATCGAAATAGCAAGGAAGATCATGACTGAGGATCATTCGGATATAAGCTATCCTTATGAATGCATAGGAACAATTTTCAAGGAGATGGGACAATATGACAAGGCAATGGAATACCTTCTAAAATGCAATTCAATAAGAACAAGAAACTTTGTCAGATATCATCCTGACTTGATTTACAATATACGAAATATTATAGATCTTTATGAACTCCTATCAGATCATGAAAATGCTGAAAAATGGAAAGAAAGGATCAGGAAAAAAACAGATGAATAGAAAGTATCTTTATAGCATTGAATTGATAATCAAACATGTTAACTGATCCTGTCATTTGCAGGTTCGTAATAGTAATCAGGTGAACTATGACTTTATTAGTGGAGGAATTATGAAATTCTTGATTGTTGTTCTAATATGGATAGACATAATATCAGCATGGCATTGTCCAATGTGCAATAATATTAATGAGGATACTTCTACCAGATGTCCTAATTGCAATTTCAAGAAAGTTGATAGCATCCAGTTTTCTTGCTGCAAGAAGGATGCAACCAGTAATAATAATCCGGATCTCAGATATTGCATGGATTGCGGTTATGATACCAAAACTGGTCTTATAAGGAAAGTGGAGTTTGGTACAAATGCTACGAAGATAACAATATCTAATGATGCAAGCATATTGGCATACAGAGATACGACAGACAGATCTATCAGATTAATGAGATTCAAAGATTTAACTGAGATTAACAAGATCAATACTGCTGATTCGAATGATGAATTATTCTATCCCTTTAAAATCTCTCCAGACAATAATTATTTATCAACAAGATCAAGGCTTTTTCAAGCAAAGTCTGGAAAAGAAATCTTAAGCTATAATAGCGTAAACTATGGGTATAATGATAATGGAACTGCTTTTTCAAATGACAGTAGGTTATTTGCATATACCAATAAAGATTCTTCTATTATCATCTTGGAGATTGAAACTGGTAAACAACTTAAAAAATTGAGAGGTTTTGCACCACTTGCTTTTTCTAATGATGGTAAATTCCTCGTCTGCATTGATGAGATTGATTACTCAGTAATTCTATGGAATATAAAATCAGGCAAGAGAATAGTCCCTTCGAAGGAAATTAATGACGGAATTCCATTTGATATAGGATCCTATGCTTTTACTGAAGATAACAAAGAACTTATAATCGGGATGTTTTATAATACAGAAGGGATTATATCAAATCAATTATATGTATGGGATTTGAAGAACAGCAAAAACAATAAAAAACTTGATACAAATTCTGAAGGCTATTTTGGAAGCACAATGAGTGCAATATGTTTATCGAAAGACAATAAGTATCTTGCTACTTCAGGCAGCTTTGGAAAGATAAACATCTGGGATACTGATAACTGGAAAATAGTCAAGACATTAATGGGCTCTTCCTCAAATATAAGCAAACTTGTATACACTGATAATAACAAACTCATTGCCTTGACTGGTGAAGATATTACTGTCTGGAATCCTGATTTCAATGAAAAACAGGACTTTCGCTTGTTGAAAAAAATATCAGGTTCTGATATAGGTGGATTTAATCATATTAATATATCAAGCTCAGGTAAATATGTTACGTCAGAATCTCACTCCTTTCTTGAAGGTTCTGAATACTGGGATTTAACATTATGGGATACTGAAACCGGGAAGATAGTGAAGAAGTACCAAAATGGATGTAATGGTGATATAAGATTTCATGATGATAAATGCTATTTTGCCGCTACAGTGATTGATACTCTGGAGAAAACTTATGTTGAATATGGGGATTTGAAAAGTGACAAGATAAATAGAATCCATATTCTTGATGAACCTTCAGCCAACTTTTTTAATTTCATAAGGATCATGAAAAATTCCAAGATATTGATGAATACTATTGGACTTGATGAGGCAAGTGGATCTTTCAAGATCATTGATACTGAAACTTTAAAAATCCTGAAGGAGGTTTCTCAGAACTTAGTAATAGCAATATCTGCTGATGAAAATTATATTCTTGCTACAGAAATAACTGAAGGACAAATGTCGGATAATATACAGAATAATTATATTCTGGATGCAATTAATGATAAGAAAATCTATATCAAGGATTTAAAAATTGCAAATTACTCTTATTGGATAGACAACAATACTTCAGGATCATATTCAGCGATTTTTTCAAGTGACAATCATATGCTTGCATATACTGCTGAAGAAGATGTGATAAAGATAATGAAAACCGATGATTTGAATAATCTTTCAGCTGTCAAGGGGAGAAGTCCTGTCGCTTTCTGCAGAAATAGTAGTTGCATAGCAGTTTCTTCCGAGAATGGTTTCAAGATTTACAGGATTGATACGGGTTCAATCTTGCATGAATTCAAATCCTGTAATGGAATGGCAACTTGTTTTAAAGCAATGAATAACAGAATAATTGCAGGTTTTAAAAAGGGTGATATAGCTGTTTTCGAAATCAATCCTGAAATAAGACTATCTTATACAATGCATGGACATTCGACATATATAGATGCCTTTTGTTTAACGGAAGATGAAGAAAGACTCTTTTCAGCAAGCAGAGATGGGGTAATATTAATCTGGAATCTCAAGTAAGCATTAAACTGCCAGATCAAGCTCTTTATCATGCATCCTATGCCATCAGGGAAAAGCCTTGACAGACTTAGGGCTAATTTAAGTTTTTCCATTAGTCAGTTTTATAGCGGAAGGTGGTTTTTCATATGATGCGGGTAATGCGTAAATATATGAAAGTTATAATATGGGTTATTGTAATTTCATTTGTTGCTTTCATTTTTGCAGCCTGGGGAGCAAAGTGGAGTCAGGGTCAGAAGATAAAGGAGCAATATATAGCTGAAATAAATGGTGAAGGAATTGACTATTCAGTTTATTCTCAAAAATTATTCGAATTAAGCGAGGATTTTCAAGCAACCACAGGAAAAACCCCTGACAAGGAAATAAAAAAGAATCTTGAAGACCAGGCATGGGAAAAAATGATAGAAGATTATATCGTTTCAAGGGAAGCAAAGAAGAGAAATCTGACTGCTTCTGATAGCGAGATTTACTTGTTTGCCAGAAACCTCATGTTCCTGCCTGCCTGGATAACCAATTCACCATCAATGCATACAAACAATCAGTTCGATCCTCAAAAGTATTTGAGATTCCTTTCTACACCAAATAATAGAGAAGTAATACGATTGATAGCACATTACAGAGAGACTATCCCAAGATGGAAGCTGCAGACAATTATTGCTTCAGGATCAAGGGTACCTGTTGAAGAGGCTAAAGAGTTTTTTGCAAAAAGAGAAGACAAGGTCAAATTAAGCTATGTTCTTGCTGACATAAAACAGATAGTAAAGGATAATGAATTAACAAAAAACTATGATGATGCCAAACTCAAGGAATACTATAAGGCTAATCAAAGCAAGTTCCAGGTTGAGGAAAGAAGATATGGTAAATACATATTCATAAAAGCTTCTCCTCTGAAAGAAGACACTTTGAAAGCTAAATCAAAAATAGATAGCATTTATACAATGCTTCAGGCAGGCAAGAATTTTGCTGATCTTGCAAGGAAATATTCTGAAGATCCAGGGACATCAAAAAATGGAGGGGATCTTGGTTTTATAAAAGCCGACAGTGAATTCAGTGAAAAATTCAAGGATGAAAGCTTTGCTTTGAAGAAAGGTGATTTAAGTAAGCCATTTCTGACTGAATTTGGATATCATATAATAAAAATTGATGATGAAAAAGCATTAGAAAAAAGTGAACCAGAAAAGAAAAAAGAAACTAAAAAGGAAGATGAAACAGCAATAGATAAGGACAGGGAAATTAAAGTAAGGCATATACTTATACGCATAGATATAAGTGAAAAAGCTACAACTTCTGCTGCCAAAAAGGCAAATCAAATACTGGAAGCAATAAGAACCCAGAAGAATTTTGATAAGGTAGTAACTGACAACAACTTAGAAATTCATAAAACAAAAGAAATATTGGCAGATAAAACTGGTGGCAACTATGCAAAAGAGCTCAATGATTTTTTCCTTTATGCCCAGAAAAGCGAATTAAGTGATATAATTAAAGGAATAGAGGAAGATGCTTCTATGGGTTATTATATTGGTCAACTTATAGATATCAAACCTGCAGGCTTGAGAGATTTCAATGAAGTCAAAGAAGACATCGCAATGGAATTAGCATTGAATGATGCAATGGATATAAGCAAGAAACAAGCCCAATCGGCTCTGGAAGACCTCAAGAATGGTACAGCATGGGAAAATATCGAAATAAAACCAAAGGAAACAGAAGAATTCAATTTCTTCGAAGGTCATGAAGTTTTAGGTAATGAATCAGACTTCATACAAACTGCATGGACAATATCTCTGGATAAAGTATCTGAAATATTCAAATCTAAAAATGGATATTTCTTTTTCAAGGTAAAAAAGCATGATCCTGTAGATATAAAGAAATTCAATGCATCAAGCGGTTTGATTTTCATGGGTATAAATAACATGAAACAGGCATGGATATTTGATGCATGGCTAAAAAATATGAAGACAACGTTAAAAATAACAGATTACAGGGATAAATTCAAATCTAAAGGCGAGGAATTATAAAAGAAAGACAGCAGGTGATTTGGAAATTAGCCTGCCAAAACCATGATAAAGCAAGAGAAATAGCAGATAAGCTGAATGTATCTGCTTTGACAGGACAAATATTGCTTAACAGAGGCATTACAGATGTAAATTCAGCTTATGATTTCTTGAATTTTGATCAGAACAAGGCCAATGATCCATTCTTATTCACGAACATGCATCCAGTTACCGATAAAATAATAGATATAATTAAAAAAGGGAAAAAAATACTTATATATGGTGACTATGATGTTGATGGAAGTGCTTCTTGTGCAATCCTGGGAAGATTTTTTAATTCAATAGATTACAATAATTTCATATTCTTTCAACCTAACAGACTTAAGGATGGATACGGTTTTCATGGATGGATAACTGAATATGCAAAAAAAAAATCAGTAGATCTCATAATTACTGTTGATTGTGGAGTGACAGATAGAAAGGCAGTTGAAAAAGCAAATAATGAGGGAATGGAAGTTATTGTTACTGATCACCACCAAATTGTTAATGAATTACCATCAAATGATTTAATCTTGCTCCCATCCTTGAAAAATGATAAAGGAGATTGCTATCCTAATCAGCATATCGCTGGAGTAGGAGTTGCATTTCAGCTTGCAAGAGCATTAGCTAGAAAAATGAATAAAAAGATAGACTGGTTACCACTGATGGAGCTTCTCGCTTTAGGAACAGTAGTAGATGTAGCTCCTTTAATGGGAGAAAACAGATTGTTCGTTTATCATGGTCTGAAAGCCATTGCCAATACAAAAATATTAGGCTTGGACTCTCTAATAAGAATATCCAGACTGGATAAAAAAAATATAAATACTATGCATTTAGGCTTCTATCTGGGACCAAGACTTAATGCTGCCGGTAGAATGGGGGAACCATCCCTAGCTACGGAATTGCTGCTTACTGATAATCCGGCAAGAGCGGAAAAACTTGCAATTGAACTGAATAAAATAAACAGTCAAAGACAGGATGAACAGGAAAAAATCCTGAAGAAGATGGAGATGCAATTATCTGAAGAAGCAAGCGAAGATGCGTATATTAATTTTGCAGTAGGTAAAGATCTCCATGCTGGAATAATAGGTTTAGTTGCTTCGAAACTCCAAGATAATCTATATAAACCAACAATAGTGATATCATTATCCAAGAATATAGGAGTTGGTTCATGCAGAAGTATCCCTGAATTCAATATAATTGATGCTTTGAGGAAATTTCAGGGATATTTTCTGAGATTAGGAGGGCATCCACAGGCAGCAGGATTTACAATAGATGAAAAAAACATTAACAAGCTTAAATCTGAATTAAATACTTATTCAAAAGAAATACTTAAAAAAGAGGATCTTATTCCCAAACTGGAAATAGATGCTGTAATCCCGATAGAATCTCTTTCTCTGGATTTGATAAACGAAATAGGCATGCTTGCTCCATTTGGAAACAGCAATAATTATCCCATTTTGGCAAGCTATGATTTACAGGTAATAGATAAGCGGAAATTGAGTGAAGGCAAGCATATCAAAATATATGTTAAATCAAAAACACAAGGCCATCTGGAAACAATTGGCTGGAATATGGGGTATTTATTTGATAAATTAACCTCCCCAAAAATCAATATGGTTTATGAACCAGAAACGAACTATTTCAATGGAATAACAAAGATTCAATTGAAAATAAGAGATATACAGTTTTCTTAAGAAATTTCTGGACAGGTTATACGCCCTTTTTTTTATTAGTACAAGTTATTTTTGTTGTACAAGACTTTCAAGGGAGGGAAGCATGTCATCCGATGCAATGGCTTATCTTGCACCACATAAGGTCCTCAAAATAGTTCAGCAACTGAAAACAAACAATCCCAGCTATGATATTTATTCTGAAAACAAAACAAAGATTGCCAAGGGATTGATTAAGAGAAAAGACCAGGTCAAGGAATTACAGGTAAATGATACAGAGGGAAATCTTATTTTTAAAGTGGTTTATGCAAACTTTACGAATCTTCAATTAAGACTAGTTCTTCCTGATGGAACTGAACTTGCAAAGGTATCTGTCAAAACCATAACAAAAGTAGTTCTTGAACTTGTTAATCCCGAAACAAAAGAACTGATTCTGAAAGGAACCGGAGACTGGAATAAGCTAAGCATGAAATTATCAGGACCTCATGGTGGGGAAATGTCAGAAATCACTCCAGCAAAAGGTATGGGGCATACGTATTACTTGAAAACCTTAAGGGAAGGAATAAATCCAATATATGGTCTTGCAACATGCTTGATTATGGATATAAATTTTCATGAAATACTTACTCAAGATTGAGAATGCAGATTTATGAGGCAGCTAAAAGAGCATCAAAAGTTGGTTTATGGATAAATATATCACTCACAATAATCAAAATTCTTATAGGAATTCTTGCAAAATCTCAAGCTTTAGTAGCTGATGGAATACATTCAGGCTCAGATATACTAGCAACAGCAGTCGTTTATCTGAGCCTTTTTTATGCATATAAACCAAAAGACAAGGATCATCCCTACGGTCATGGAAAAATAGAGAGTCTTGCAGCAATCTTTGTTTCTCTAATTCTCTTCGGTATTGTCATTTTCTTGTTCTATGATGTAGGACATTCCTTTTATGATAACCTGATACTTAAAAAAACTGTTAACTCTCCATCATGGTTTGCATTGATTGGAGCTATTATATCAATAATTGTAAAGGAATGGTTATTCAGATATACTTACAGAATAGGAAAAAAGATTGACAGCCCTGCAGTGATAGCGAATGCATGGGATCACAGAAGTGATGCCTATTCATCTATAGGTGTTTTAGCCGGAATAACTGGAGCTGTATTTGGATTTGGATTGCTGGATCCTATTGCTGCTTTTGTTGTTGGGATATTCATAGTTGTTGTTGCAATAAAAATCTTGAAAGAAGCTTGTAATGATTTGCTTGATAAGGCAATTCCTGAGAAAATAAGCAATGAAATAAGGGAATATCTTTTAAATGAAGAAGGAATATATGAAGTTAATTATTTGAATGGCAGAAAAATGGGTTCATTCTATATACTTGATATAGGTATAGACTTCCTCTCATTTTATTCTCTTAATGATGTACATGAAATCATACATAGAATAGAAGAAAATCTGCTCAGGAAATTCAATTTTGTTGCTGGCGTAAATCTTCATGTTCATGCTGTGAAAAATGACGAGGAATTGAAAAAAAGAAGTCTGATAATATCAGATATAATAAACAGCAATATTGATAAAAAGAAAATAATAGATTTTCATGATCTTGATTACAGACTTTCGTCTGAATCTGAGATAATTAATCTGCATCTTACATTTCAGGAAAACATATCTTTATCAGAAGCTCATGATATAACCAGTGTTATTGAAAACAAAATAAAGATGGTTTTTCCTAATGCATCAATAAGCATTCATATGGAACCTAAGAACTAGTTTCATAAATAGCTTCTTTTGGGCAGGCATCCTTGCATTTACCGCATGAAATGCATTTACTCATATCAATACTTGCATGTTTCTTGCCTAAAGTAATCGCACCTGCCTCGCAGACACTCATGCAAATTCCACAATTTATGCATAATGATTCATCAACTTTATAAACTGCCTTTGCATCCTGTTCAGCTATCAATTTAGTATAACCAATGTAACCACATGTACTTAGTGCAACCAGTTTCAAGAAGTATCTTCTATTCATTCTAACCATTCTTAAATATAAGTAATATTTAATTGTTGTCAAGCCTTCAAAAAAATATCTCGATTTTTAATAAAATTTTCAAGAAATACTGATAAATCCACAAAAGCCTTGACTAATTTAACATTATATGTAACCATGCCACTTACTTTTTGTGGGAGGTAATTAATGCGAACGGTCTATTTAGACCATAATTCAACAACTGCACTAGATAAAAGAGTATTGGCTGAGATGTTACCATATTTTACTGAGCAGTACGGAAATCCGGCTAATATTCACAAATTAGGAAAATCTGCAAAAGAAGCAGTCGAATTGGCACAAAAAAGAATTGCAGATGTAATAAATGCAAAACCGAAAGAAATTGTCTTTACAAGTGGTGGAACAGAATCCAATAATATGGCAATTTCTGGAGTTATGTCTATATTTCCAAGACCTAGAGGAAGGCAAATTATTTGCAGCAATGTTGAGCATCTGAGCATTCACTATTTATTCAAGAAATATGCTCAAATGGGGGCTCATGTCACTTTCATTCCAGTTGATAAGTATGGCATGATTAATCCTGATGACGTTGCCAAATCAATAGGACCTAACACAGCACTTGTAAGCATAATGCTGGCCAATAATGAAATAGGAACAATCCAGCCAATAAGGGAAATTGCCAATATTGTAAAGAAATATGATATTGTATTTCATTGCGATGCAATACAATGCCTTGGGAAATTGCCAGTGGATGTTGAAGAGCTGAGTATAGATATTCTTACTTTATCAAGCCACAAAGTATATGGTCCTAAAGGAGTTGGGGCTGTATACATAAGAAGCGGAATTAAAATAGATCCTTTTGTATATGGACCTTTGCAGGACAGCAACTACTGGGCTGGTACGCAAAATGTGCCAAGTATTGTAGGTTTCGGAAAGGCAGCAGAAATTGCAGCAAACCAGCTTATTGGAGAAATGGAACATCTTCAGCACTTGAGAGACTTGCTTGAGGAAAAACTAAGCTCTCTTGTTGTTGATATGAAGATAAATGGGCATCCGGAATTGAGACTGCCAAACACAAGCAGCATTACTTTTCATGGAGTTGATAGTGAAGTATTGGTCCTGGAACTGGATTTGAAAGGAATATATGTCTCCAGTGCTGCTGCTAGCTCAAGTCACTTACTCGAACCTTCTCATGTCCTTAAAGCAATTGGTATTTCTGATGCCGATGCAGCTAGTACTATAAGATTCAGTCTTGGCAGGGAAAATACACTTGTAGATATTGAATATGTCGCTCAGATTTTGCCTGGAATTATAGAAAGACTGAGAACTATTCGTTTTTCAGAAGACCTTGATGACTGGTCTGATGAGAGTGATTTACCCGATATCTTTTAAAAAATAAACTCTTGCGGGAAGTGCTTCAACTCCTTCAACATAAAGAGGAGAAATTATAATTCTTCCCTTGCCTTCTTCCTCTTTGCTTAAATCAAGGTTTTCAATAACAAGTATGTCATTATCAGCAAAAATTTTATGCACGGGAAATTCCCTGTTATGAAACAAGTCAATATCAGGAGAATCTATCCCCAGTATTTTCAGTTTCTTGTTATTAATAAGCCATTCTGAGGCATCTTCAGTCAATGATGGATATCCTTCATCCCATGACTTGTTCAAGGATTGATGCATGAAGCCTGTTCTTATAATCAATCTTTCAGTTTCAATATTTACAACAGCTCTTTTCATTATTTCAGCATTTATTACAGAACTGTTCAAAATATTGACAATATAGGCTTCTCCAATCAAGTATTCAAGAGAAAAATCTTCTACTTTCTTGCCATTCCTTCTGAAATGAAATGGTGCATCTATATGGGTTCCACAATGAAGACATAAAGAAATAGATGACAGGTTGTATTCATCTGAGTTCTCAAGTGAACTTATGGTATTTATCTTAAAAGGAGGATCTCCTGGATACACAGGAATTTCTTCATTTAAAGGTAAAGTCAAATCATGAATAATCATTTATTGAAAATCTTTGATATCTTCTCTTTTGTCTCTTTACCTGCTATATTAGGAGGAAAAAAGAAAATTACTATCATGAGTTCGTTTGGAACAATAATACTAGAGAACGAAGCATCATTTATAAGATGTATTTTTTCGTCTTTCTTCTGTTTCAAATAATTATATATGGCAGTATTTAGGAATTCAATATCAACTCCATGTGATACTAATGGACTTCCATCTTCAAGGGCAACTCCCCAGCCTGTCAGATCTTCTATTGATAACAAATTTGTTAAGAAATCAGCTGGTAATTGATTGAGTATCTCGTCTTCCTCGAAAGCTGCAGGTGGTTCAGTAGTTTCCTGTTTATCCTTAAGTTCTTCTTCTTCTCCCAACAACAAGAGCCTTGAAATCTCTATATTCAATACTGGATGTAAGAGTAATTCCTCTTCCAGATCCCAATTCTGGACAGTTATTGTTATTCCCTTCATCTGTAAAAGTGCTCTTAATGCATAATTCCCATATTTTTCTCCCCAGATTGCCTGTATTATCATACCATCATTGCAATATATTTCACCATGTTCACTTTCGGCCTGGATAACAATCATTTTCTTCTTTTTACTTTTAGCCAGTAATGTAAGAATACTTACTAAATCAGATTCAATAATTTTGTAGCTTTCTTCATTAAGCAGATTATGAATGGTTATCTGGAGATCACTGGCATTAAAAGGCTTTTCAATATATTGCGAAACCCCTTTTTCAAGCAGATACTTCTTTACTGTACTAGAGCCATGAGCAGTAATAACCATTATCTTGGTATTAGGTTTATTTTTCAATATCCATTGAACAACTTCAAAACCATCAAGACCTGGCATTCGAAGATCAGTAATAACTAGATTGAAATCTCCCTGAGCAAGAGCAATCAATCCATCATCTGCTTGTGTGAAACCAGCTACAATGTATTCCTTTGACAATATTCTTTGCAATGACCAGACAATATTTTCTTCATCATCAATTATAAGAATTCTTTTCATATTTCTCCTTTATTTGCATTGAGATTGATTTAAAGGTAATACTAATGCAAATGTTGAACCTTGTCCCTTTAGGCTATGTATGAATATTCTGCCTTTATATCTTTGTGCTATAACTCTGCAAACAGCTAATCCCAAACCATGTTTTCTCTTTGTCCTGGAAGGCTTGAATATCTCCTTGATTTCATCTTTGTTCAAACCACATCCTGTATCCCTTATTATTATGAAAAAATACGATTTATGTAATAGAATCTCCAGAGTGATTTTTCTCAGTTTATTGTTGCTAATCAAAATAGCATTCTTGGAATTCTCAAGAAGATTTATGATAAGCTGAATAATTTCATCCTTGCTGCAAAAGAAATCTATGAATTGGGCATTCGAAGATATCCTGAATTCAATATCAAGTTTCTTGAAAAGCGGTGAATAAATGTCATTTATTTCATCTATCAAACAAACTACATTTACTAGCTCCCATCTTGCTTTTTCAGGTTGTGAAAAATGCTTAGCTGACGAAAGTAGATTATTCAATCGGTCTATTTCAGAAAGTATTCTGTCTGAATATTCCTTTGCATAGACAATAACCTCAGGTCTGTCTCTCAGATCTGATTCCAGTTCCAGAAAAAAGCTTTCATGCATTGTTCTGATTGCAGCCAAAGGATTTTTCACTTCATGTATTACCATTGAAAAAAATTCTATGATTGTTTGCGTTTGATCCGCTTCATTAACTCCTTCAAGCAGCTCTTTAGCTCTGACAATTTCATCAGCCAGAACGGGATTATTCAAGCTCTTGGGTATTTTGTTTAAATCCATAATAATATTAAACCAAATCCACAGCATGCCATGATTTATGTCAACAATAAGCTAAAGAGCTTTCTTGTTTTTTGTATTCTGAAATCATTAATATAAAGCATTTATTGCTTGCTCCAGTTTGGAAAAAATTATTATATTACTTGACCAAAAAAGGATAAATTTGATTTAGGAATTCATGATATTTACAAGATATGGAGGTTAGGTAATGAGCAAATTAAGTAGGTTATTCTTAATTTTGATTATTATTTCAATTTCTTGTTCAATACTTTATTCATCTTCAGAAAGTACAAGTGCAACCCTGTATATGAGACAGGAAATTTGGGATAAAGCAGTTGTTTTCTGGGAAAAGCATTTAAAAAACAAGCCAAATGATGCAGATGCACATATGCAGGCCGGGATTTGCTATGGTAGACTAGATGACTATCAAAAGGCTTACGATCATTTTGCAGCAGCCATGAAACTGAAACCAGAGCTTATAAAGGATATTGATGCTTTTAGAATTGATTTTTTGAGGAATAGATCTTCAAATGAAGGCGTAAGCTCTTACAAAAAAGCAGAAGAAAGCAAAGACAAGGCAGAACAAACCAAATTATATGAAGAAGCAATCAATCATTTCAAGAAAGCTTTGATAATTGCACCAGAATGGTCTGAAGGATACATAATGATAGGTCAGATTTATAGTAAAATGGATCAGAAAGAAAAAGCTCTTGAATTATATGATCAGGCATATCAAAAAAACAAGGATAACCTTATTGTTCTTTCCAATATAGCATCCATTTACAGACAGAACAAGAAAATAGATAAGGCAAAGGAAATTTATTCTATTCTCATTGAAGCTACAAAACCTGAAAATATTGAAAAAAATCCAAACAAACAGGTCAAGGAAAATGCCAAAAAAATTAGAACTGATGCCATGACAGGATATGCCGCATTGCTTATGGCAGAAAACAAACAATCTGAAGCCATGAAAATATACGAGCAGCTTATTGCAGACAATCCTTCCAGCTCAACATTGTATTATAATATCGGTCTTGCATATTATGAAACTGAACAATGGGAAAATGCAGCTACCTCTTTTTTGAAGTCAGCTGAATTTGAAAAAGAGAAAAAATATAAGGGAGATGCTTTCTGGAAAGCTGGAATGTCTTATATCAAGGCAAAAGACTGGCAAAAATCAATTGATGCCTGGCTTGAATATCTCAAGCTATTCCCGGAAGATGCAAATGCTCATCAAAATCTTGCTGTCTGCTATCTTAATACTGGGAATAATATGAAATATACGGAACACAAACAGCTGGCTGAAAAATATCAAAAACAGAACTAGATTTTTCATATAAAGATCTGGATTATTACCAGATCTTTATTTCTTGGTTTTCTTAACTTTCTGCAATTCTTTTTGGAGTTGAACAACTTTATTCTCAAGTTCCTTGATTCGGTTTCTTGATTCTATAATAAATGTTCTTAAAAAAGGCAAAACATGCTCTATATGATTTTGGATATTATTCCTCAACTGCATATCATCAACATTTCTTTCCAGTTCATCAAGAGAAAGAAATATATCAATCGCATTTTCTTCATCTGCCAGGTCGCTTAGGGCATCAAGGCATTGCTCTACTACATCTTCATCTTCATGATTAAGCAAGGTAATAATTACTGATACTGCCTCAGAAGCTCCCGCCTCTCCGAGTAATCTGATTAAAAGCTCAATAATATAAGGATCTTTCTCTTCATTTAGTGTTTCTAACAGAGCATTTATCGCTTCAGGTGTTTCAATATCTGCCAGCTCCTCAGCTGCACTAGCTCTGAGACTTCTATCTTTTTCTTTTAGTTGCTTTTTTAATCTGGAAATATCAGTTGCCATGTAACTCCTTATCTTTCAATTCTTAAGGTCATAATCTAATATTGAGAGTTTTATGTCAAGCACATATAGTGCTCATTATCAACTTATCGAAAAACTCAATGATCAGAATATAAAAAACAGTATAATATCTTTCATAAAGATATGTTAAATCCTGTATTGCTTTTCAACCTTGTTTTGCATCTGAAGAAGAAAATAAATATTTTCCTTTCAGTCTTATATTTCCAGAAAGAGCTCAGATATTTCAGTTCTTGACAAAACAAAGCATGTTTATTTCTTGTCCATAAGGATAGTAATGGAAGAAACAAGAAAACCAGCACTTAGTAAATTCACAATTATATTCATAATTATTGTATTAGTTTTGACATTATATATACTAGTTAAGCCTAGCACGAAAGCAAAAGAAAGTGATTATATAAGCAATCCAAGCGAATCAGAAAAACAACTGGCAAATCCTCCCGTTAATCCTTCCAGATTTGCAAGAGTAAGAGATAATGAGGAGAAAAGAATAAAGCAGAGGATGAAAGAAGTGAATGATATATTAAAGGAAGAGAAAACTAAAAAAGACTCACAATAATTCTGCCTTTATTGTATCAGGTTCTTCGCTTTCTTTAAAACACCTGCTTCCCGCAAACCAGTATGTTGTTTCTTCACTTATTGTTTCAATTGTATGAATAACATTCGGATATATCAATAACCACTTACCTTCGGTTGCATCAAGTATGATTTCCTCTTCAATATTTTCGTAAGAAAGATTTATCTTTGCTTTTCCATTCAAAATGAAAAGCCATTCATCTCTTTTGGGATGTAAATGATTCCCTCTAGTACAATTCTTATTTAAGCTGAAAATATGAATATTGCATAATATACTGACAATCTCGTTCCAGGGAGTATTTGCAACAAAGCCTCTCCTGTCCTTGAAAATAACGCATTGATGATACTCATACAGTTTTCTTGATTCATTCATCTTAATTCTGTTCATCCCTGCCTTTTTTTTGTGCATAAAAAGCCCATATTATCCTGACTATTCCAAGGACTATCAATAACCAGCCGAAATTCAAGTGAGTTCCTCTTATAAACACCGGATAATGCTTTAAGATAAATAACAAACCAGCAATAATCAAACTGAAACCAATACCATAACCATAAACAAATTTCAACATACTAACTCCCTGAAGTTCTAATACTATGAAGATGTTTCTTAAGATAATAGCCTGTCAAGCTCTTATTATTTGCAGTTATCTCTTCTACTGTCCCAGTAGCAACTATTTCACCACCCTTGTGACCTCCTTCAGGTCCCAAGTCAATTATGTAATCAGCTTGTGATATGAAATCAAGATTATGCTCAATAACAAGTATTGTATTCCCCTGGTCTCTTAGCTTGATTAATACTCTCAATAATTTTTCCAAATCAGCAAAATGCAATCCGGTTGTGGGTTCATCCAAAGTATACATGGTATGTCCTGTTGGTCTTTTTGCAAGTTCCCTTGATAATTTTATTCTCTGTGCCTCTCCCCCTGACAAGGTTGGTGCTGGTTGACCAAGCTTAATATAACCTAAACCAACATCTGAAAGAGTATTCAATATTCTCACTATCTGGGGGATCGTAGAGAAATGCTTTATTGCTTGATCAATAGTCAAATCAAGAATTTCTGCTATATTCAATCCCTTATACGTTACTTGCAGAGTACTTGATTTATATCTTGTACCCTTACACTCATCACAAGTAATATAAACATCAGGGAGGAAATGCATTTCAATTCTCTTTACACCATCACCATTACAAGCAGGACATCTCCCGCTTTGTACATTGAAAGAAAACCTCCCCGGAGTAAATCCTAATGCCCTTGCTGAAGGAGTTTTAGCAAGAAGATTTCTTATGAAATCAAATACTTTTGTATATGTAGCTGGATTGGATCTTGGTGTTCTTCCTATCGGATCCTGTGAAATAGATATGATTTTATTGACTAGCTCTACTCCTTCGATACTTTCATATGGTCCTGAAAATAATGATGAATCGTAAATCTTGTTATACAATATCGGGAATAATGTTTCATTTACGAGACTGCTTTTGCCTGAACCAGAAACGCCTGTAACACAAATAAGATGACCAAGCGGAAATTCAACATTAATGTTTTTCAAGTTATGCAAGTTTGCACCTTTGAGTATTATTTTGGGAACGTTCCCTTCTATTTTTTTCTGAGGGAAAGAAATCACTTTATTGTTGGAAAGATAGTCACCAGTTATGCTGTTTCTTGATTTTTTCAAATCATCAGGCGTATTTATTTCAACTATTTCTCCACCATGGATTCCTGCACCAGGTCCCATATCTATTATCAAATCTGCTGATAGAAGTGTTTCTCTGTCATGTTCAATAACCAGAAGTGTATTACCTTTATCTCTTAGCTTCTCCATCAATGCAATCAATCGTTGATTATCTCTTGGATGAAGTCCTATTGTCGGTTCATCAAGTGCATAAATTATTCCACTTAATCCAGAACCAATCTGGCTAGCTAATCTTATTCTCTGGCTTTCTCCTCCTGAAAGAGATGATGCTGTTCTTGCAAGGTTTAAGTATTCAACACCAACATCAATGAGAAATCTCAATCTTTCCTTTATTTCATAGACAAGAGGACTGGCTACTTCCTTGATATTTCCCTTTAAATCAAGGTTTTCAAGGAATTCGTACAATTCTCTCAGAGACAGCTCAGACAGCTCAGCAATATTCCTGCCTTCAAATTTGACTGATAATGCTTCTTTTCTAAGCCTCTTGCCATTGCATTCCTTGCATGTATCTTGCTTGAGAAACTGCCCAAACTGCTCCCTTATCCATTCGGATGTAGTATTCTGATAAAATCTATGCACCCATGTTACAGCACCTTCAAAAGCTATCTCTATTTGCTGTCCTTCAGGAAGCCTTATATTGAATGCTTTTCTTGGTGAAAATAACAGTAATCTTCTTTGCTTCTGAGGCAGTTCCTTGAAAGGTTTTTCAAGATCTATATCATTAATCCTGGCAAATTCCTTTATTCCTAATGTTCTTCTTGAGCCATCTTTGAGATTGCCAAATGGTTTCAATGCCCCTTCTGAAATAGACAAATCTTCATCTTCAATAACTGCTTCAGGATCTGATTCTGTTATTACTCCCAGCCCGTTGCATTTGGTACACATCCCCAGGGGAGAATTAAAACTGAATAATTGAGGAGTCAGTTCACCAAGAGAGATGTTGCAATCAGTGCATGTTGTATGCTCTGATAATGTAATCAATTCTGTCTCTTCATTCTTTCTCTTGATCTCTAATCTCAGTACTCCCTTTCCTTCTTTCAAAGCTAATTCAACACTGCTTCTTATTCTCTCTTCCCTGTCATCTCCCTTTATTGTGAATCTGTCAAGTACGCAATCTATGAAGTGCTTTTTATGCTTATTAATTTTTATCTCATCTTCATCTAGTCTGAATAGTTCTCCATCAATCAAAACCCTTACATAACCTTTTTTCTTCAGGAAATCCAGTTCTCTCTCTGCTTCACCCTTCTGATTTTCTGTTACAGGGAAAAGAATCTGGATTCTGGATTCTTCAGGCAAATTCATTATCATTCTTATTATTTCAGTGGATGTAACTGGTTCTATTGGTTTATTGCAGACATAACAATAAGGTTTTCCCAGTCTGGCAAATAGAATTCTCAAATAATCATATATTTCTGTTACTGTTCCTACTGTAGATCTTGGATTGTGAGATAAAACCTTCTGTTTAATTGATATAGCTGGAGAGAGACCCTCAATTGAATCAACTTTTGGTTTATCCATTTGCCCAAGAAATTGTCTTGCATAGGTAGAAAGCGATTCTAAATATCTTCTCTTTCCTTCTGAATAGATGACATCAAATACAAGACTAGATTTGCCTGAGCCTGAGTAGCCAGAAAAAACAATCAATTTATTCTTGGGTATTGAAACGCAAATATTTTTCAGATTATGTTCTGAAGCACCTTTGATATCAATTGTTTCTATCTGTTTTTTTGTTTTTTTCTTGGTTTTTCTTATCTTCATTTCTTGTTGTTGTATCCTGGATGGCTTTTCTGGATGGATTGATTTCTGCATACTTCTTTGAAATTTTATTCCATATTTTTGGCCACGCTAAAGTATCAGGTTGTTTGTTAATAAATTCAATCAATTCTTGAGGCTTAGTTCCTATACTGTCAAGATAATTCTTGACAACTTCCTCTCTTTTCAGCTTGTCTTTAGGGAATTCATCACGAATTTTTTCAAGTCTTAAATATATCTCGATAAATCTATCTTCATCTATCTTGTCAATCTTTTTTAAAGTTAATGACTGCTGTTCAGTTATGTTTTCTTTTTTATCTTTACAGTCAAAACAAAAACCGCTACTTAGTATTACCATTACTACTTTAAGTAGAAGCTGGTAAGTAGCGGCTTTGTTTAGTAAAAACCTGACTTTTTTAATATTCCTCTGTTCCTGCTTATTTGCTTTTCTTTTCAGTTGTTTTCTTGCAACCTGTTTTTTTACCGGTGTCGGGTTTTTTCTTAGCCATTTCCGCTCCTTTCATTAGTTTCTAAAGCCCCTTTAAAACAAGTATATAGATTGTCGTTAACAAATAACTTCAATCTATATTTTTCATTGTTTGCCATTTACATTTATTCAGAAAATTCTGTCAATAGAAATAATTAAAATTTCTTAATCATTTTTATTTTTTTTCTGATAATTCAAGGCAGTAAAGACCTATAATTTAACTTGTTATATATCATTGTTTTATGAAATCAATAAGCAACAAGTCCTGACTTTCATTATCATATTTAAGTCGTGAACAATTAAATAAAAATATTTTCTGAGAGGAAAAAGCTTGCTAAATATGCATATAATAATATTTAAGGTTACATGAATATCATAAGTCTTCCTCCCTCAAATCTTGATAAAAATGTATGGGACAAATTTGTCATCAGCATGAACATAGGATTTTCATTCATTTCCAAAGAATGGTTGCAATGTCTGGAGAAATCTTTTGATAATCTAAAATTAGATATAATACAGATTTGGAGAGAGGGAGAACTAGTTGGTGCAATGCCATGTTTCATTTACGGCAAGAAAATTATCCAGCCACCATCAATTCCTTACATGGGACCCTTGATAGCTCCAGCAGCAAGTAACAAGTATTCAAGAATAGAAAGTAATCTGCATAAATTCTGTAATGTCTTGATAAGAGAACTTTTGAAAAGCAAATATGAATATATCTGCTTTAATGCATTTCCTGATCTTATAGATATTAGATCATTCATCTGGAAAAACTGGAATATCAATGTTCGATATACCTATCTAGTGGATTTCCGGAATATTGATTTGAAAGAGCTATGGAATATTGTTGATCATAACTCGAGAACTCAGGTAAGGAAGGCAGAAAAGGAAGGTGTGGTAATAAAGATAGAAGAAGAATTACCAGAAATATATGATATTTACCGTAAGCAATTCTCACCTAAAAGGCCATCAAGGCTTATACTCAAGAAAAAGCAAATAGAAGAAATATACTATACCATGAAAAAAGAGAATTGCCTTAAATGCTACTGTGCTTATACAAAAAACAATGAATTGATATCATTCTATATTGCTGCCATAGATAATAAAAGAGCATATCTATGGCTGGGCGGAATAAATAACAAGTTCAAGAATACCCAGGCAACCTCATTGATGTATTGGGAAATAATCAAGGATTTATTCGGGAAAGTGGATCATCTTGATCTTGTTGGTGCTAATATATATGATATAGCTCTTTTCAAACGTGATTTTGCAACTCACATTATTCCATTTTATCAAGTCGAATTGTATTCAAAATCGGCAAATGAAATAGCTCATGTACTCAAGAAGCATATTGCGAGGAGGAAAAGTGAATAATCCCTATTGGGTTCAATTTATTAATCAGGAAACATATGAGCTTGATGAGATTACTGCTAAGTTATCAGAAACGGAATTTGGTAGATGGTGCAAAGAGCTGAAAGACAAAAAAGTTCTTCTGAAACCTAACTTGTTAAGTGCTCAAACACCTGATAGAGCTGTAACAACTCATCCTGTTATAATAGAGGCAATTCTTAACTTAATCTCTCTGGATAAGAACAGAGTTATTCTTGCAGATAGTCCTGGCAGTATTGAAAAAGGTATTGAGCGTGTATGGATGAAAACTGGAATGACTTCTTTAAAAGAAAAATATAATATTGATTTAGTATGTCTCGAAAAATATGATAAAATAGAGATGGAAGGCAGGATTGGAAAGTATCCGCTTACAAAACTAATCAAAGATGTTGATTATATTGTAAACCTTCCTAAACTCAAGACACATTCACTCACTACAATGACTGGAGCGATAAAAAACTTATATGGATTGATTCCTGGACTTGCAAAAGGAAATTTACATTTCAAAGCACCTGGACCTAAGGATTTCTCAAAAATTCCTGCTGATATTTATGATAAAGTAAAACCTGCATGGACTGTAATGGATGGAATTCTCGGAATGGATGGTAACGGTCCTGGATCAGGAAGACTCATATGGACAAATGTAATAATAATAAGCCCTGATTCACTTGCACTGGATATAGCTTTGCATGATTTTGCTGGAGTTCCTCTGGAAAATTCCCCCATCATGCTTGAATGCTTTAATTTGAAAATCAAGCCAGATAGTATTGATGAAATATCAATAATAAACAAGCAAGAAAGATTAAAAGACTTCAATGCCCCTGCTACCACCATCATCAATAAGCTTGAACCTATTATCAAGCGTTTTGGCAGATTGTTCTGGATAAGACTTGCCATTAATCAGTCAAAATGCAAGAAGTGCATGATTTGTATCCAGAAATGTCCTGCCAAAGCAATTTCTGATTCTAAGGAGGGCTTCAGGATTGATACGGAAAAATGTATCTCTTGCTTGTGTTGTCACGAGCTATGCCCATATGGAGCTATTGAATTGAAGGTAAGTCCTCTTCTCAAGCTTAGGCAGAAAGCACAGGAATTAAGAAACAAACTTAGATGAAGCATTTAGCTGAATATGTCTTTATTTTTTTGTTGAAATTATTAACCAAATTACTGCCATGGAGATCCCTTCAACTAGCAGGCAGGTTCCTTGGCTATTTTTTTTACTACATATTACCGATAAGAAAAGAAGTCTGCATTGAAAACCTTTCAATAGCATTCAAGGATATCAAAAACAAAAAGGAAATAGAACAACTTTCAAAACAAGTTTATATTAATATTGGGCAGACAATTGTTGAAATGATTGCATTTGATAAAATCAATAAGAATAATTTCAATAAATTCCTTACCATAAATCATCCAGAATACCTGTTCAAGATAAGAGACGCGAAAAAAGGAGCTCTTCTCATTACAGCACATTTCGGTAACTGGGAGCTAATGGGATGCAGTTTTGGATTAATGGATTTGCCTGTTGATTTCATTACAGGAACCTTGAAAAATCCTTATATAGATAATATGCTTAACAATGCAAGAAAAGCAAAAATGGTAGGGATAATTCCTGTAAAGGATGGTATAAAGAAAATAATGACTTCCCTGAAAAATGGAAGGTTGATTGCAATACTTCCTGATCAGGACCCCGGCAAAACAACAATACCTATAAGATTTCTTGGTCAACCTGCTTATGCCCCGAGAGGACCAGCAGTTTTTGCAAGAAAATTCGATTCTCCCATTCTTCTCGGCTTCATGATAAGAGATAAAAATGGTCATTTGAATGTTAACCTGGTTGAACCATTATATTTCGAGAAAACAGAAGATGAAGAATATGACCTGGTTAGAATAACCTATTCTTATTACTCAATAATAGAGAAATTCATAATGGATTATCCTGATCACTGGCTATGGTTGCATAAAAGATGGAAAAGAATCCCTTCTGAGGACGAAATTATGGAAACAGAAAGACTTATACTAAAAAGGTGCAATCCAGATTCAGACGATTGACAAATCAGATGTTTTAATATTATTAATACAGTCTTTTTAATGTGTATTTCCACGATAAAAATCGTTTTATATTATAAATATTT